>NZ_JBEYVS010000007.1:0-223814 GCF_040644095.1 Streptomyces sp. NPDC047028 | reverse complement strand
ACCCTGTATTGCACACTCTTCCCAAACACGACGCTCTTCCCATCTCTCATAACCCAGAGGTCGCAGGTTCAAATCCTGTCCCCGCTACTGAAGTCGAAGGCCCGGATCCTCAAGGGATCCGGGCCTTCGTGGTGTGCGAACTCATGTGCAGACGACGGGTGCGGCCGCGCCGCCGTGGGGAGTTGGGGAAGCTGTGTTTGACTTGTCTCTCTGTGGGCATGTCGACAAAACGCTGAAGTGACCTCACGGGCTGCGGTATACCGGGTGTACCCAGGTTGCAGGTGGTGCGACGATGGACGTTATGGGGGACAAGGCAACTCTGTACGAGACAGGGCGATTTGTGCAGCCTCCCGGTGAGGAACCGGCCCGCGACGAACTCGGCGAGATGGCGGACGCCGCCGAGGAGGTCCGCCTCCGGCTCGCCGCGGAGTCCGGCGACGTCGAGGCGACGAGCGTCCTCGGAGCCATACTGCTGCGCCGCGGCGACCTCGACGGAGCCGAACCCCAGCTGCGTGCCGCCACCGCGGCCGGCGACCGGGCCGCGGCCAACAACCTCGGCGTCCTCCTCCACCAGCGCGGATACCCCGAGGAGGCCGCCGGCTGGTGGCGGATCGCCGCCGTCGCCGGTTCCGCCGCCGCCGCGCACGCGCTCGGCCGCCACCACCGCGAACGGGGCGACGAGCCCGCCGCCGAGTACTGGCTGCGCCAGTCCGCCGAGCAGGGCCACGCCCTCGGCGCGTACGCGCTCGCCGACCTGCTGGAACACCGGGGCGACAGCGGCTCCGGGCGCTGGATGCGGGCCGCCGCCGAGCGCGGCCACCGCGAGGCCGCCTATCGGCTGGCGCGCGCTCTCGACCGGAGCGCCGTACGAACGGACGAACCGGTGGCCGACAACGCTGTCGAGGAGGCCGAGCAGTGGTACCGGCAGGCCGCCGCGCGCGGCCACCGGCGGGCCGCGCTGCATCTCGGCGCGATCCTGGAGAAGCGCGGGGAGCTGAAGGAGGCCGGGCGCTGGTACCTCACCTCCGCCAAGGACGGCGAGGCGCGGGCGGCCTGCGCCCTCGGGTTCCTGCTGCGGGACGCCGGGGACACCGAGAGCGCCGCCGTGTGGTGGCTGCGGGCCGCCCAGGACGGCGACGGCAACGCGGCCAACGCGCTCGGCGCGCTGCACGCCGAGCGCGGTGAGACGCAGACCGCCGAACGCTGGTACCGGGCGGCGATGGACGCCGGGGACGACAACGGGGCGTACAACCTCGGGCTGCTCTGCGCCGAGCAGGGCCGCACCTCGCAGGCCGAGGAGTGGTACCGCCGGGCCGCCTACGCCGGGCACCGGG
The DNA here is from genome assembly GCF_040644095.1 of Streptomyces sp. NPDC047028. Taxonomy (NCBI): domain Bacteria; kingdom Bacillati; phylum Actinomycetota; class Actinomycetes; order Kitasatosporales; family Streptomycetaceae; genus Streptomyces; species Streptomyces sp. NPDC047028. Next base: position 222,480 of record NZ_JBEYVS010000007.1, on the reverse strand, counting down.
AGGCGGCGAACGCGCTGGCCATCCTGCTGCTGCGGGGCGGCGACACGACCGGCGCCGAGCCGTGGTTCTCCAAGGCCGCCGAGGCGGGCAGCGTCGACGCCGCCTTCAACCTCGGCATCCTGCACGCCGGGCGCGGCGAGGAGCGCGGCGCCCTGCGCTGGTACGAGCGGGCCGCCGCCGCCGGGCACACCGAGGCCGCGCTGCAGGTCGGGATGGCCCGGCTGCGGGCGGGGGACGAGCCCGAGGCGGAGCGGCACCTGCGCTGCGCGGCGGGCGGGGGCAGCGCGGAGGCCGCGTACCGGCTGGCCGCCGTGCTGGACGCGCGCCGGCCGCCGGAGCCGGCCCATGAACTCGGCGAGACCGTGCACGAACGCACCGAGTGTGAGGAGTGGTACGAGCGCGCGGCCACGCAGGGGCACCGGCGCGCCCAGGTGCGGGTCGGCATGCTGGCCGCGGCCCGCGGCGACGTGGTGGAGGCGGCGCGCTGGTACCGGGCGGCGGCCGAGGCCGGCTCCCGCAACGGAGCCTTCAACCTGGGGCTGCTGCTGGCGCGGGAGGGGAGCGAGCCGGAGGCGGCGGTGTGGTGGACCCGGGCGGCGGACGCCGGGCACGGCCGGGCGGCGCTGCGGCTGGCCCTGGTCTACGCCCGCCGCGGCGAGCTGGCCGAGGGGCAGCGGTGGGCCGACCGGGCGGTGCTGCTGGGGCCGGCCGAGGTGTCGGAACGGGCGGGACGGCTGCGGGACGCGCTGCGGGAGGAACTCTCTGCGTGACGCTGCGCTGGGCTTCGGCGGATTTGCTTTCCCGCCCACCCGCCCGACTCGCTTGGCCGGACGGTGGCCCCGCCCAGCCTGAGGTAATCGATTTGCTTCTGCCGGGATTCCTCGCGTAGTGTCGTGTTCACCGACGCGGGGTGGAGCAGCTCGGTAGCTCGCTGGGCTCATAACCCAGAGGTCGCAGGTTCAAATCCTGTCCCCGCTACTGATGATCGAGGGCCGGAATCCAGAGATGGGTTCCGGCCCTCAGTCGTTCAGCCCTGGGACGTTTCTACGGCGTTCTTACGCGCTCGCGCAGGTCGGGCACAGCCCCCGGTACGTCACCTCGACGTTCGACACCGTGAAGCCGAAGCGCTCGGAGTCGGGCAGGTCGGCGAGCGGGTTGCCCGTCGGGTGGACGTCACGGATCGAGCCGCACCGGGCGCAGATCAGGTGGTGGTGCGGCTGGTGCGCGTTCGGGTCGTACCGCTTGGCGCGCTGGTCGGTGGTGACCTCGAGCACCTCGCCGAGTGTGACCAGCTCACCCAGCGTGTTGTAGACCGTGGCCCGGGAGATCTCGGGGAGCTTGGCGACGGCCCTGGCGTGCACCTCGTCGGCTGTCAGGTGCACGTGCTCGCCGTCCAGGACCTCGGCCACGACGCGACGCTGTGCGGTCATCCGCCATCCGCGTCCACGCAGCCGTTCCAGAAGGTCGCTCATGGCTACCAGACTAACAGCAAGGGGGACCAGGTCAGGAATAGGTGTGACTTTGGATCGTTACCCGACTTAGACAAAGTCCGAGGCGTGGAGGGCCGCTGCCGGCTCCCGTGCCGGGGCCCAGCAGCGGATGATGTCGCGCACCGAGACGATCCCGGCGGGTTCGCCCCGGTCGAGCACGATCAGGTGCCGGAAGCCGCCGTGGGCCATGGCGCGGGCGGCCTCCTCCAGGGTCCAGGTCGGGGCGGCGAAGACGACGTCGTTGGTGGTGTGGGCGTGGATGGGCTCCGTGTCCGGGTCCTGGCCCAGGCCGACGGAGTTGAGGATGTCGCGTTCGGTGAGGATGCCGATGCCGCCGGCGTCCGGGTCGTGGACGATGGCGGCGCCGATCCGGCGGGCGGACATCAGGGCGGCTGCCTGGCGGAGGGTGTGTGCGGGGCCGACGGTGAGGACCACCGTGCTCATGGCGTCACGGACGAGCATGGGATGGGGCCACCTCCTGGTCCCTGATTGTTCAGGGATTCACAAGTTCACAAGTGGGCGGTGGCTTCAGAGTGCCAGGTAAAGGGAAAGTCAACAAGAGGGCGCGCGAGGACAGTTGAGGGCGTGCGCAGGTGTCCCGTGCTGCTCAGTGGCGCTGGTTGAGATACCCCAGCATCTCGTCGTGCAGCAGACCGTTGGAGGCGGCCGCGTTGCCGCTGTGCGGACCCGGGCTGCCGTCGAGGCCGGTGAAGCTGCCGCCGGCCTCCGTCACGATGATCGCGTTGGCCGCCATGTCCCACAGGGACAGCTCCGGTTCGGCGCACAGGTCCACGGAGCCCTCGGCGACCATCATGTAGGGCCAGAAGTCGCCGTACGCGCGCGTGCGCCACACCTCTCGGGTGAGGTCGAGGAAGCCGTTCAGCCGGCCCTGCTCCTCCCAGCCGGAGAGAGAGGAGTACGCGAAGGACGCGTCCGCGAGGCTGCCGACGCGGGAGACGTGCATGCGGCCGGCGGAGGTCAGGCTGCGGCCGGTGAACGCGCCGTGGTCCTTGGCGGCCCACCAGCGGCGGCCGAGGGCGGGGGCGGAGACGAGGCCGACGACGGGCTGGTAGCCGGTCTCACCCGCCTCCATCAGGGAGATGAGGGTGGCCCAGACGGGGACGCCTCGAACGTAGTTCTTGGTGCCGTCGATCGGGTCGATGACCCAGCGGCGGGGGCCGGTGCCGGTGATGCCGTACTCCTCGCCGAGGATGGCGTCCCGGGGGCGGGCGCGCTGGAGCTGGCCGCGGATGAGTTCTTCCGCGGCCTTGTCCGCCTCGCTCACCGGGGTCATGTCCGGCTTCGTTTCCACCTTCAGGTCGAGGGCCTTGAAGCGGGCCATGGTGGCGGCGTCGGCGGCGTCCGCGAGGACGTGGGCGAGGCGGAGGTCGTCGAGGTAGTCCGGCATGTGAGGAACGGTATCTGTCCGGGGTTGTGCGGGGCTACAGGGGGCGGTGGTGCGGGCGCGTCCCTCTTCCGATCGGGAGGTGGGACAACTCCCCGGCGCTGCGAGGGCACCCTGCGCTGCACCGGCCCAGGGCTGGGTCCCGCTCACCGGCGCCGGCCGGGTGCCTCCCCAGACACTTAAGGCACTGGGGGAGGCACGCATGCCCGCAGCTACGAACGTACGTGCCCCGTAAGGGGCGCGTGGAACTGCGCGATCAGCCACTGCGGGCCCGCACGTGACAGTGCGCCTCGCCCCCCGTGATCCCGGCCCGGGGCCCCTTGACAGTGCCTGGCGCCCCGTCAACTCTGGGCGCAGAGCCGATCGTCCCGCAGGGAGGCGATGATGCCTGGAGCCCGGGAGTCGTTGCTGGACGCCGCTGCGGCGGCCCTCGCGCGCCGGGCGTGGTCGGCGGTGCGGATGGTGGACGTGGCCGCGGCGGCCGGGGTGTCACGGCAGACCCTGTACAACGAGTTCGGCAGCAAGGACGGCCTGGCGCGCGCCCTGGTGCGGCGGGAGGCCGACGGCTATCTCGCCGGGGTCGACCGCGCCCTCGCCGGGTCCGCCGAACCTCGGGAGCGGCTCGCCGCGACCGCCGAGTGGACCGCCTCCGTCGCCGGCGGCAACCCGCTGGTCCGGGCCATGCTGACCGGCTGCTGGAGCGAGCGCCTGCCGGCGCCGGCGCTCGCGGCCGTGCCGTCCACCTCCGCCGTACCCGCGCAGCGCCGTGCGGACGGGCTGCTGCCGTCGCCCGGCGACTTCGTGCGGATGGTCCGGGACCGCGCGGTCGCCGCCCTGACCGGCCCGGCGGCCGCCGCCGGCCTGAGCCGCTCCTGTGAAGTGGCCGTCCGCCTCGGCCTCTCCTGCGTCGCCGCACCACCGGCCGACGGCAGTGTCGCCGAACTCGTACTCGCCGCCCTGGCGGCACCTAGTGGGACGACCCCGACAACTGCAGGCCGATCACGCCCAGGATGACGAAGCTGATCGAGACGATCTTGAGGGTGGACACCAGATCGCCGAGGAAGACCATGCCGTAGACGGCGGTGCCCGCGGCGCCGATGCCGGTCCAGACCGCGTAGGCGGGGCCGACGTCGAGCCGCTTCAGGGACAGGGTCAGCAGACCGAAACTGCCCAGCGCGAACGAGGCGAAGGCGACCGTCGGCCACAGCCGGGTGAATCCGTGGGAGAGCTTCAGGCACACGGCGAAACCGGTCTCCAGCATCCCGGCCACTATGACCAGCAGCCACGCCATGTGCGGTCCTCCCGTAGATCCGGATCTCCGGCTCGGTGCGATTATGCACTTGCCGGACCCGGGGCCCCGCAAACAACGCGGTGCTCAGTCGCCTTCCTTGCGCTCCCGCGTGGACAGCAGCCGGCGCAGCGAGTACAGCCGTGCGGGGTCCGCGTGGCCCTCCGCCACCCACGCGTCGAGCGCGCAGTCCGGCTCGTCGTGGCTGCACGCGCGCGGGCAGCCCTCGGTGCCCGGCTCCAGGTCCGGGAAGGCGTGGATCACCCGGGACGGGTCGATGTGGGCGAGCCCGAAGGAACGGACGCCCGGGGTGTCGACGACCCAGCCGTCCCCGGCGCCCAGGGGGAGGGCGAGCGCGGACGTCGTGGTGTGCCGGCCCCGGCCCGTCACCGCGTTCACATGGCCGGTCGTACGGCGCCGCTCCTCGGGCACCAGCGCGTTCACCAGCGTCGTCTTGCCCACGCCGGAGTGCCCGACGAAGGCGGTGACCCTGCCGTCCAGATATTCCCGGACCCGGTCCGCCGCGCCGCCCTTCTCCAGCTCCTCGCGGCTGGTGACGACGTACGGGATGTCCAGCGCGCCGTACAGCTCCAGCAGTTTGTCCGGCGGCGCCAGGTCCGACTTGGTCATCACCAGCAGCGGTTCCAGGCCGCCGTCGTAGGCCGCGACCAGACAGCGGTCGATCAGGCGCGGGCGCGGCTCGGGGTCGGCGAGTGCGGTCACGACGGCCAGCTGGTCGGCGTTGGCGACGACCACCCGCTCGTAGGGGTCGTCGTCGTCGGCGGTACGGCGCAGCAGCGACGTCCGCTCCTCGATGCGCACGATCCGCGCCAGGGTGTCCTTCTTGCCGGACAGGTCGCCGACCAGGGCCACCCGGTCGCCCACGACGGCCGCCTTGCGGCCCAGTTCGCGGGCCTTCATCGCGAGGACCGTGCGGTCCTCGACGAGGCAGGTCAGCCGGCCCCGGTCGACGGTGAGGACCATGCCCTCGGCCGCGTCCTCGTGCTTGGGCCGGATGTGCGTGCGCGGCCGGTTGCCCTTGCGGTTGGGACGGCTGCGGATGTCGTCCTCGTCGGTGTGCTTGCCGTAGCGGCGCATGACCCGTCCCTACTGTCCGAGCATCCCGGTCCACAGGTCGGGGAAGTCGGGCAGCGTCTTCGCCGTCGTCGCCACGTTCTCGATCTGTACGCCGTCGACCGCCAGGCCGATGATCGCACCGGCGGTCGCCATGCGGTGGTCCTCGTAGGTGTGGAAGATCCCGCCGTGCAGCGCGCGCGGGCGGATGTGCAGGCCGTCGGCCGTCTCGGTGACGTCGCCGCCGAGTTCGTTGATCTCCTTGGTGAGCGCGGCCAACCGGTCCGTCTCGTGCAGCCGCAGGTGGGCCACCCCGCGCAGGGTCGAGGGGGAGTCCGCGAGGGCGGCCACGGCGGCGATGCCCGGGGTCAGCTCGCCCACCTCGCCGAGGTCCACGTCGATGCCGTGGACCGCGCCGGAGCCGGTGAACTCCAGACCGTACTCGGTCAGTTCGCAGGAACCGCCCATCTCGGTGAAGATCTCCCGGAGTCGGTCACCCGGCTGGGTGGTCCGGGCCGGCCAGTCCGGGATCAGCACCTTGCCGCCGGTGACCAGGGCCGCCGCCAGGAACGGCTGGGCGTTGGACAGGTCCGGCTCGATCGTCAGGTCCCGGCCGAGCACCGCGCCCGGCGTCACCCGCCACACGTTCGGCTCGCCGCCGGACTCCGGGGTGTCCACCTGGGCCCCGACCGCGCGCAGCATGTCCACCGTCATCCGGATGTGCGGCATGGACGGCAGGGTCGCGCCGGTGTGCCGGACCTCCACGCCCTGGTTGAAGCGCGGGCCGGACAGCAGCAGCGCCGAGACGAACTGGGACGACGAGGAGGCGTCGATCGACACCGGCCCGCCCTCCAGGGCACCCCCGCCGTGCACGGTCAGCGGCAGCGCGCCCCGGCCGTCGTCGTCGATCCGGGCGCCGAGCGCGCGCAGCGCGTCGATCACGCCGTGCAGGGGACGCTCGTACGACCGCGGGTCGCCGTCGAACCGGATGGGGCCGTCGGCCAGTGCGGCCACCGGCGGCAGGAAGCGCATCACGGTGCCGGCGTTGCCGACGTCGACCGTGGCCGGGCCGTGCAGACCCGTCGGCAGGACCCGCCAGGCCTCGCCGCTGCCGTTCGGGCCGCCCGCGACGGTGGAGCTGGAGGAGACGGTCTCCTCGATCTCGACGCCCATCGCGCGCAGCGCACCCGCCATCAGCAGGGTGTCGCGTGAGCGCAGGGGGCGGCGCAGCCAGCCCGGCTCGGAGGCGAGGGCGGCCAGCACGAGGGCGCGGTTGGTGACCGACTTGGACCCCGGCACGTGGACGGTCGCGTCGACGGCTCCGCTCGCGAGCGGTGCGGGCCAGAGGGCGGTGTGGGCGGTGTTCGGGGCCATGGGGCCACTTTATAAGGAGCGGTCGCCGTCAACCTTCCAGCAGCCAGCGCCCTCCGCCGATCAGTGAGCACACGGACACCGCGTGGAACAGGAACAGCCACAGCCCCGCCGGTACGTGCGTGAGGCGGGCGAGCTGGTCCGCGTCCGAGTCCCCGGCGCCCCCGCGGGACCGCTTGGCCTGTAGTTCGAACGCCGGACGCACCCCGCCGAACAGCAGGAACCACACCACCACGTAGGCGAACGCCGCCTGCACCTGCGGCCCCGCCAGCCACGACACCAGCAGGAACGCGCCACCCGTCACGACGACCGTCAGTACCCCGTACGCGTTCCGGATCATCACCAGCATCACCACCAGCAGGGCCGTCGCCGCCCACAGCAGCAGCGTGACGCGCCCGGCGGCGAGCAGGGCCGCCCCGCCCAGACCCAGCAGCGGCGGGGCCGTGTAACCGGCGGCCGCGGTGAGGATCATGCCGAGCCCGTGCGGCTTGCCGCGGCTGACGGTGAGGCCGCTGGTGTCGGAGTGCAGGCGGATGCCGGTGAGCTGCCTGCCGGTGAGCAGCGCGACCAGCCCGTGCCCGCCCTCGTGCGCGATGGTGATCGCGTTGCGCGACAGGCGCCACAGCGGATGCGGTACGACGACGGCGAGCGCGGCGGCCAGCGTGACGAGCACCACCCACAGATCGGGGTCGGGCTGGGAGCCGGTGAGACGGTCCCAGAGATCGGGCAGCGCGGTGGCGGCTGAGCTGTCCATGTTCGTCGGTTGCTCCCTGTGCTCCGGACCGAGTCTGGCAGTGTGGCACGTATGTGCGGACGGTATGCATCCAGTCGTAGGCCCGAGGATCTCGCGGGGATCTTCGAGATCGAGAAGTGGGAACCCGAGGAGACCCTGGAACCGGACTACAACGTGGCGCCGACCAAGGAGGTCTACGCCGTTCTGGACCGTCCCCTGAAAGACGCGGACGACCCGGCTCCGGTTCGCCAGCTGCGCAAGCTGAAGTGGGGGCTCGTCCCCTCCTGGGCCAAGTCGCCCGAGGGCGGCGCCCGGATGATCAACGCGCGCGCGGAGACCGTGCACGAGAAGCCGGCCTACCGCCGCGCCTTCGCCGCCCGGCGCTGCATCCTGCCCGCCGACGGCTACTACGAGTGGGTCACCGGCCGGCAGGAGCGCGACCTGGAGGTCGAGGGCAAGAAGAAGCGGCCGCGCAAACAGCCGTACTTCGTGCTGCCCGCCGACGGCTCGGTGTTCGCGATGGCCGGGCTGTACGAGTTCTGGCGGGACCGGACCCTGCCCGACGACCATCCGCAGGCCTGGTGGGTGACCTGCTCGGTGATCACCACCGAGGCCGAGCAGGCCCCGCTGGCGGTCGCCCCCGCCGACGGCCCGCACGCCCTGGCGGACATCCACCCCCGGATGCCGCTGATGCTGACCCCGGACCGCTGGGACGCCTGGCTCGACCCCGCCCGCACCGACCCCGACGACCTGCGCGAGCTGCTGGCCCCGCCCCCGCCCGGCCTGATGCGCGCCTTCCCGGTGTCCACGGCCGTCAGCAACGTCCGCAACAACGGCCCGGAGCTGATGAACGAGCTGACGGCACCGGAAGTCGGCACACTGTTCTGACGTGACAGACGTGACGGCCATGAATGAAGAAGCAGGCGGGACGAGCGTGACGACAGAGACCGCCGAGACCGACGCCGGAACCGCCCGCATCACCTGGCACGCGGCCGAGAGGGCGCGCCTCGTCCTCGCCGTCAGCCATGGCGCCGGCGGCGGTGTCGAGGCCCGTGACCTCCAGGCGCTCGCCCGGACCCTGCCCGCGGACGGTGTGAGCGTCGCCCTCGTCGAACAGCCCTGGCGGGTGGCCGGCAAGAAGGTCGCGCCCGCACCGAAGACCCTCGACACCGGCTGGCGCGGCGTCTGGCCCGCGCTCGCCCGGCCGGGCCTGCCGGTGATCTCCGGCGGCCGCAGCGCGGGTGCCCGCGTCGCCTGCCGTACGGCCGCCGAACTCGGCGCCCACGCGGTGCTCGCCCTGAGCTTCCCGCTGCACCCGCCCGGCAAGCCGGAGAAGTCCCGCGCCGACGAGCTGCTCGGGGCCGGGGTGCCCACCCTGGTCGTCCAGGGCGGCAACGACCCCTTCGGCAGGCCGGAGGAGTTCCCCGACGGACGGTTCGAACTGACCGAGGTGCCGTACGGCGATCACGGCTTCGCCGTCCCCAAGCGCGCGGAGATCACCCAGGACCAGGCCCTGGACCTCGTCACGGGCGCCGTCGCGCAGTGGGTCGCGTCACTCGGGTAGCCCCTGGGAATGCCGGGCGGCGGCCCGCTGTTGTGGCGGACAAGACGTGCTGAGGCACCGGCACCGACGTCGTACGAGAGGAAGTCCGCCGCATGGGTTCGACCGCTTGCCCGCCCCGCAGCGCCCGTACCGATCTTGACTGGACGGTGCTGCACGCGGCGAGGACCGCGCCTATTCGAGGGGCGGCGGGGACGGATCGTCGTCTATCCTCCGATTCGAGTGGGGTCGGCTTCGGTCCCACGACCACACTGGAGGAGGTGGGTCCGGTTCCCGGTACCGACGCAGGGACCGACAACGGCCAGGCGGAGCTGCCCGAGGGCCGGGGCGACAGCCCGGAGTCGAGCGCGGAGCGCACCGCGCGCTTCGAACGGGACGCGCTCGAATTCCTCGACCAGATGTACTCGGCCGCGCTGCGCATGACGCGCAACCCGGCCGACGCCGAGGACCTGGTGCAGGAGACCTACGCCAAGGCGTACGCGTCCTTCCACCAGTTCCGCGAGGGCACCAACCTCAAGGCGTGGCTGTACCGGATCCTGACCAACACCTTCATCAACTCCTACCGCAAGAAGCAGCGCGAGCCCCAGCGCAGCGCGGCGGAGGAGATCGAGGACTGGCAGCTCGCGCGTGCCGAGTCGCACATGTCGACGGGCCTGCGCTCCGCCGAGTCGCAGGCGCTGGACCACCTGCCCGACTCGGACGTGAAGGAAGCGCTGCAGGCGATCCCCGAGGAGTTCCGCATCGCCGTCTACCTGGCCGACGTAGAGGGCTTTGCGTACAAGGAGATCGCGGACATCATGGGGACACCCATCGGTACGGTGATGTCCCGGCTGCACCGGGGCCGCCGCCAGCTGCGCGGCATGCTGGAGGACTACGCCCGTGAGCGTGGACTGGTCCCGGCCGGCGCGGGAGAGTCGAACGAAGCGAAAGGCTCGGGCTCATGAGCTGCGGAGAGCCGCACGAGACGGACTGCAGTGAGGTCCTCGACCACCTGTACGAGTTCCTCGACAGCGAGATGCCGGACGTCGATCGCGACAAGTTCCAGCACCACTTCGAGGAATGCTCGCCGTGCCTGGAGAAGTACGGCCTGGAGCAGGCCGTGAAGAAGCTGGTCAAGCGCTGCTGCGGGCACGACGACGTACCGGCCGACCTGCGCGCCAAGGTCATGGGGCGGCTCGACCTGATCCGCTCCGGCCAGGCCGTGCCGGATCACGACGTGACGGCGACACCCCAGGAGTCCTGAGCGACCCCCGCCGGGGACCCGTCACCCGAATGCGCTAATCCTCGGCTCATACGCCCCGCACCCCGAATTCCCGTCCTAGGCTCCGAGCCTGACAGGCACGGTCGGGGGAGGTGCGATGGAGGCGGTTCCGGCACGCGCGCGCGTCTACGTGGCCTGCGTCGCCCTGCCGGCCGGCTGCTGCCTGTGGCCGCTCCCGGGCACCCACACCCGCTGGTGGGCGCTCGCCCTGCTCGCCGCGCTGTACGCGGTCTGCGAACACGTCGTACGACGCCGCGCCGGCGGCACGTTCTACCCCGTCCTGCTCGCCGGAGCCTTCCTGCTGCCCCCGCCGGCCGCCGCCCTCGTCCCGCTGCCCGCCGCCCTGCTCCCGCCGGCCGGACCCCGCGAGGCGCCCGTGCGGCGGGTGTGGCGGGCCGCCGAACAGGTGCTCGCCGTCTGGGCCGCCGCCCGGGTGCACTGGGCGCTCGGCGGCCGGGACGCCGTCGTCGCGCCCGCCTTCCCGTACGTCCTCGTGCCCGCCGGCGCGGCCGTCCTCGCCTTCTGCCTGGTGCTCGCCGCACTCGACGGCGGCATCCTCGTGCTCGCCGTCGGCGTGCCGGCCCGGCGGGCCTGGCGCGGACTGCTCTCCCGCTCCCTCGCCCCGGTCGCCGTGCACGGACTCGCCGGGCTGATGATGGCCGTGCTCTGGCGCAGCCCCTACGGCCCGGTCTCCGCGCTGCTCGTGCTGCTGCCGATGTGCGTCTCCTGCTGGGTGTTCGCCCAGTACCACCGCGAACGCGCCGCCCACCAGGCCACCATCCGCGCACTCGTCCAGGCCGTCGACATCAAGGACGGCTACACCCGCGGCCACAGCGAACGCGTCGGCCACGCCTCCGTGCTGATCGCCCGCGAACTCGGCATGGACGGCGAGCGCGTCGAGGTGCTCCGTTTCGCCGGCATCCTGCACGACGTCGGGAAGCTCGGCGTGCCCACCCGGCTGCTCCGCAAGAACGGGCCGCTCACCCCCGAGGAACGGCGGATCATCGAACTCCACCCCGAGTACGGCCACGAGATGGTGCGCGGCATCTCCTTCCTCGGCGAGGCCCGCGCGGCGATCCTGCACCACCACGAACGGCTCGACGGCAGCGGCTACCCGTACGGCCTCGTCGGCACCCAGATCCCCGAGTGCGCCCGGATCGTCGCCGTCGCCGACGCCTTCGACGCCATGACCTCCACCCGCTCCTACAGCCGGGCCCGGCCCGTCGGGACGGCGCTCGCCGAACTCGAGCGGTGCGCCGGCACCCAGTTCGACCCGCGCGTGGTCACCGCCCTCACCCGTGCCCTCGACCGGTACGGCTGGCACCCCGCCGTCACCGCCGACGAGCCGCCGGGCGCCGTTCCCGCGGCGCGCGCGGACACCAGCACCACCGGGGCGCCCCGGTGACGCCGCTGCGGCTCATCCACGCCTGCGCCGCGCTCACGGCCGCCACCTGCCTCGCCGCCGTGCTGTGGTCCGGCGTCGAGCAGGGCGGCGTCGCGCTCGCCTTCGGCGTGCTCATCGCCGTCGGCGAGCTGACCCGCTGGACCGGGGACCGGCCCCGGCAGGCCGCGCCCCTCGGCACCGCCGGCTCGCTGTCGTACGCGCTGCTGGGCGCCGACGCCGGACAGCCCACCCTGCACGGCGCGACCCAGGTGGTCACCGTCGTCCTCGCCGCCTCCCTGCTCGGCAGCGTGCCGCACATCTGGCGCGGCAGCAGCCCGAGCCTCGACCACCTCGCCCGCCGCGTCCTCACCGTCGGCTTCGCCGCCGTCTGCTTTCAACCCCTCTACAACCGGGGCGAGTTCGACCGCTGGAGCGGCCACGCCTACGCCCTGCTGCTCGTCGCGCTCCTGCTGCTCACCGCCCTGTGCGACGCCGTGCTCGCCGCCGCCCTCGCCCACTCCCGCACCCGCTGGCCGTTCCTCCCGCTGCTCCGCGACGAACTGCGCGGGCTGTACGGCATCGGGTCCGCGGTGTGCGCCACCGGCGCCGTCATCGCGCTCGGGGTCGCCGTCGTCGGCCTCTGGGCCCTGCCCGTGTTCTGCCTGCCCCTGCTGCTCACCCAGCTGTCGATCCGCCGGTACGCCGCCGTGCGCGCCACCTACCGGCAGACCATCGCCTCCCTCGCGCGGGCCACCGAGATAGCCGGCTACACCCCCACCGGGCACGCCCGCCGCGTCGCCGCCCTCGGCCTGGCCGTCGGCCGGGACCTGGGCCTGAGCCGGCTCGAACTGACCGTCCTGGAGTACGCGGCCCTCATGCACGACATCGGCCAGCTCAGCCTCCTCGACCCGGTCCCGGCGGGGGCCACCGCCGGCCTCCCGGCGCAGGAGCAGCGCCGCATCGCCCTCCTCGGTGGCGCCGTCGTACGGCAGACCGGGGTGGACGCCGAGGTCGCCGTGGTCGTGGAGCGGCAGGCCGACCCCTACCGGGAGCAGCCGGTCGCCGCGCGGATCGTGCGCGCGGTGAACGCCTACGAGGAGAAGGCCCGCGACGCCGGCCCCGAGGGACCCCTGACGGCCCTGGAGGAGCTGCGCCTGGCCACCGCCGCGGATTACGCTCCGGACGTCGTGGACGCACTGGCCCGCGTCCTCGCCCGGGACTGGCTGACCATGCCCCGGGCGGGGTAGTCCATGGGAGCAGGCTGGGTAACCCATGGGTAATGAGCGCCCGTCCCGTCGTACGTGGTTGGATGCGAGGGAGATGGTGTTCGGGGGCACAAGCCAGCCCAAGGTGTGGAAACTGGAACTGGCAGGCGGGAATCGTGAGGATCTTCGGCAAGGGACGGCACCGGCCCTCCGCCTCCTGGCGGCAGGCCACCGACCGGGCGTTCACGCTCATCGGCGACGGCCGGTACGAGGACGCGGGCGAGCTGCTGACACGCGCCGCCGACCTGGAACCCTGGCTGTCGGAGTCCTGGTTCAACCTGGCCCTGCTGCACAAGTTCCGGCACGACTGGGAGCAGGCGCGCGCCGCCGGACTGCGCGCGGTCGCCCTGCTCGACCGGGAGGCCGGCGCCCCCGACTGGTGGAACGTGGGCATCGCCGCGACCGCCCTGCAGGACTGGCCGCTGGCCAGGCGCGCCTGGCAGGCGTACGGCCTCAAGGTGCCCGGCGGGACGACCGCGCCCGGTGAGCCGCTCGGCATGGACCTGGGCAGCGCGGCCGTACGGCTGTCCCCGGAGGGCGAGGCCGAGGTCGTCTGGGGCCGCAGGCTGGACCCCGCCCGGATGGAGGTGCTGTCCATCCCGCTGCCCTCGTCCGGGCGCCGCTGGGGCGAGGTCGTGCTGCACGACGGGGTCCCGCACGGCGAGCGCACGACGTCCGCCGGGCAAACCTACCCGGTGTTCGACGAGATCGAGCTGTGGGCGCCCTCGCCCGTGCCGACCTGGGTGGTGCTGCTGGAGGCGGCGACCGAGGCGGACCGCGACGCGCTGGAGCAGCTGGCGGCCGACGCCGGGTTCGCGGCGGAGGACTGGTCGTCCTCGGTGCGGCTGCTGTGCCGGATGTGCAGCGAGTCCCGGATGCCGTCGGACGAGGGGGACGGGGTGCACCTGGACCCCCACGACCACAGTGAGCCGGGACATCCCGGGCCGCTGGGACACCGCACGGACGGGCAGCTGTGGGTTCCGGAGCGGGAGTGCGGGGTGGCTGCGCCGGCTTCGCTGGTCCGGGGGTTGCTGGACGGGTGGGTCGCCGACAGTCCTGATTCCCGTGACTGGCGGGATCTCGAAGAGGTGTGCTGACGGCCGCCTTCCGACTGCGGGTGCGTTGTGGCTGGTCGCGCAGTTCCCCGCGCCCCCTACGAGGCGCCCCGCGTACCCTGTATCAGCATTCACTCCCAGTTTTTTGCAGGAAGGCGTACGTCGGTCATGGCGCAGCAGGACACCGATCAGCAGCACGTGGGCGTGCTCCCCGTGGATGACGAGGGGTACGTCGTCGACACGGAGGACTGCGAGGAGCGCGAGGCCGGCTGGCGGGAGCGTGGCACCTCGCGGCCGATCACGGTCGTCGGCAACCCGGTGCTGCACACGGAGTGCAAGGACGTCACCGAGTTCGGTGAAGAGCTCCAGCAGCTGGTCGCGGACATGTTCGCCTCGCAGCGCACCGCCGAGGGCGTAGGCCTGGCCGCCAACCAGATCGGCGTCGACCTCAAGGTCTTCGTCTACGACTGCCAGGACGACAACGGCGCCCGGCACGTCGGCGTGGTCTGCAACCCCAAGCCGGTCGACCTGCCGGCCGAGCGGCGCAGCCTCGACGACAGCAACGAGGGCTGCCTGTCCGTGCCGACGGCGTACGCCCCGCTCGCGCGTCCCGACTACGCCGAGGTGACCGGCCAGGACGAGAAGGGCAACCCGGTCAAGGTGCGCGGCACCGGGTACTTCGCGCGCTGTTTGCAGCACGAGACCGACCATCTCTACGGCTACCTGTACATCGACCGGCTGTCCAAGCGCGACCGCAAGGACGCGCTGCGGCAGATGGCCGAGAACGAGCCACGCTACCCCGTGGTCGCCAACGACTAGTGGACACGTGTGACGCCGGGGCGCCCGGCCGGGATCCCTCCCGGCCGGGCGCCTTCGTACTGCCGGGCCGGGCGGGTCTGTTCCGTACGCCTGGGGCTCGTTAATCAGTCACACAAGGGGGGTTTCTCGGCACCTTGGGGTAGTGAGTGGAGCAAATCCGTTCCCAGACCGGTCAGTTGTGGTGCTGAATGTAAGTGCGGGGATACGCAACGCGCACGTCCGGCACAGCGGTAGGGGGGTGCGCTCCTGGCGGCTGAGAGGGGTTTGTACGTGCATGCTTTCCCACACGGCACCACATCGACGCCTACGACGGCGGTAGTCCCACCCTCGCTGGCACTCCCGGTGATCGAGTCCGCCTTTCCTCGGCAACTGCACCCGTATTGGCCCAAGTTGCAGGAGAAGACCCGGCTGTGGCTGCTCGAAAAGCGGCTCATGCCGGCGGACAAGGTGGAGGAATATGCCGACGGTCTTTGCTACACGGACCTCATGGCGGGGTACTACCTGGGCGCCCCCGACGACGTCCTGCAGGCCATCGCCGACTACAGCGCCTGGTTCTTCGTCTGGGACGACCGGCACGACCGCGACATCGTGCACGGCCGGGCGGGGGACTGGAGGCGGCTCAGGTACCGGCTGCACACCGCGCTCGACGCCCCCCGGCACCACCTGCGCCACCCGGATCCGCTGGTCGCCGGGTTCGCGGACGGCGTGCTGCGGCTGTACGGCTTCCTGCCGCACACCTGGGGCCGGCGGTTCGCCCGGCACTTCCACGCGGTGATCGAGGCGTACGACCGCGAGTTCCGCAACCGCGTCGAAGGCTACATACCCGGTGTCGAGGAATACCTCGCCCTGCGGCGCCTGACCTTCGCACACTGGATATGGACGGACCTGCTGGAGCCGAGCGCCGGGTGCGAACTCCCGGGCGCCGTGCGGAAACACCCGGCATATAACCGTCCGGCGCTGCTCAGCCAGGAATTCGCCGCCTGGTACAACGACCTCTGCTCGCTGCCGAAGGAAATAGCGGGCGACGAGGTGCACAATCTCGGAATCAGTTTCGTCACCCATGAGGGAATGACTCTGGAAGAAGCCGTGGACGCGGTGCGTTGCCGGGTCGAGGAATGCATCAGTGAATTCCTGGATGCGGAACAGGACGCGTTGCTCTTCGCCGACCGTCTCGCCGACGGCACGGTGTACGGAAAGGAACTGAGCGCCGCCGTGCGTGCCTGCGTCGGCAATATGCGGAACTGGTTCAGCTCCGTCTACTGGTTCCACCACGAGTCCGGCCGGTACAGGGTCGACAGCTGGGACGACCGGTCCACGCCCCCGTACGTCAACAACGAAGCGGCAGGTGAGAAATGACCGTCGAGTCTGTGAAGCCCGTGACCGAGGAGACGTGCGTACCGCGGGAGGCGCCACTGGCAGGCGGCGCGGTGCCGGTGCTCGGACACGGCCTGAAACTGGTCCGCGACCCGCTCGCCTTCATGTCCGGGCTGCGGGAGCACGGGGACGTCGTACGCCTGAAGCTCGGGCCCAAGACGGTGTACGCGGTCACCACGCCGGAACTGACCGGCGCGCTCGCGCTCAGCACCGACTACAGGATCGACGGACCGCTGTGGGAGTCGTTGGAGGGCCTGCTCGGCAAGGAGGGCGTGGCCACCGCCAACGGGCCGCGCCACCGGCGCCAGCGGCGCACCATCCAGCCGGCGTTCCGGCAGGACGCCATCCCCGCGTACGGCCCGGTCATGGAGGAGGAGGCGCACGCGCTGACCGAGCGGTGGCGGCCGGGGGGGACCATCGACTGCACCTCCGAGTCGTTCCGGGTCGCCGTGCGGATCGCCGCCCGCTGCCTGCTGCGCGGCGAGTACATGGACGAGCGGGCCGAGCGGCTGAGCGTCGACCTGGCGACCGTCTTCCGCGGGATGTACCGCCGGATGGTGATCCCGCTCGGGCCGCTGTACCGGCTGCCGTTCCCGGCCAACCGCGAATTCAACCGGGCACTGGCCGATTTGCATCTGCTGGTCGACGAGATCGTCGCCGAGCGCAGGGCATCTGGTCAAAAGCCGGACGATTTGCTGACGGCATTGCTGGCGGCGAAGGAAGACAATGGCGAGCCCATCGGGGAACAGGAGATCCACGACCAGGTGGTCGCGATACTCACCCCGGGAAGCGAAACAGTCGCCTCCACGATCATGTGGCTGCTGGAGGTGCTCGCGGCACATCCGGAACACGCGGAGAAGGTGCGCGCCGAGGTCGAATCCGTGACCGGCGGTCAACCCGTCGGATTCGAGCACGTGCGCCGGCTCACGCACACCAACAATGTCGTCGTCGAGGCGATGCGGTTGCGTCCCGCCGTATGGATTCTCACGCGGCGGGCGGTGACCGACACCGCACTCGGTGGCTATCGCATTCCGGCCGGGGCGGACATCGTCTACAGCCCGTACGCCGTCCAGCGCGACCCCCGCTCGTACGGCCGCCACCTCGACTTCGACCCGGACCGCTGGCTGCCCGAGCGGGCGGGGGAGGTGCCGAAGTACGCGATGAGCCCGTTCAGCGTGGGCAACCGCAAGTGCCCCAGCGACCACTTCTCGATGACCCAGCTGAGCCTGATCACCGCGGCGGTCTCGGCGAAGTACCGGTTCGAGCAGGTCAGCGGATCGAACGACGGCACACGGGTGGGCATCACGCTGCGGCCGCACAAGCTGCTGCTGAGGGCGCGGCCCTGGTAGGCGCCCGTGCCCGCCGGCGCGGGTTCAGGCGGCCCGCGGGCCCCGGAACGCGCGCCGGTAGGCCTGCGGGGTGGTGCCGAGCACGCCGACGAAGTGGTGGCGCAGCGCGGCCGCCGTGCCGAAGCCGGTCTGCCCGGCGATCGCGTCCACGGTCTCGTCCGTCCGCTCCAGCAACTCCTGCGCCAGCAGCACCCGCTGGCGCAGGATCCAGCGGTACGGGGTGGTTCCCGTCTCCTGCTGGAAACGGCGGGCGAAGGTGCGCGGGGCCATGTGGGCGCGGGCGGCCAACTGGTCGACGGTGACCTCCTGGTCGAGGTTCGCCTCCATCCAGGTGAGCACCTCCCCGACGGTGTCGCAGGGCCCCTTGGGCAGCGGCCTCTCGATGTACTGCGCCTGCCCGCCGTCCCGGTGCGGCGGTACGACCATCCGCCGGGCGATCTTGTTGGCCACCTCCGGGCCCTGTTCCTTGCGCACGAGGTGCAGACAGGCGTCGATCCCGGCGGCGGTGCCGGCGGAGGTGATCACCGGGTCCTCGTCGACGTACAGCACGTCCGGCTCGACCTCGACCCGTGGGAAGCGCCGCGCGAGCTGTTCGGCGTGGTGCCAGTGGACGGCGCAGCGCCGTCCGTCCAGCAGGCCGGCGGCGGCCAGCACGAACACCCCGGAGCAGACGCTGAGCACGCGCGCCCCGCGGCCGACGGCCCGCCGCAGCGCGTCCAGCATCTCCTCCGGGTACTCCCGCGTGGCGTACGTGTCACCGGCGGGCACC
Source organism: Streptomyces sp. NPDC047028 (assembly GCF_040644095.1). Lineage (NCBI taxonomy): Bacteria > Bacillati > Actinomycetota > Actinomycetes > Kitasatosporales > Streptomycetaceae > Streptomyces > Streptomyces sp. NPDC047028. The sequence continues at coordinate 204,282 of NZ_JBEYVS010000007.1, read as the reverse complement.
GCGATCAGATCGGCCTCCTCCAGCCGCTCCAGCCCGTGCGGCGTGTGCACGGTGAACCCGCAGTGCGTGCCCAGGGCGGGTCCCTCGGCACTCACCACGGCGAAGTCGTACACCGGAAGACCCTCGTCGCTCCGGTCGATCCCGAACACCTCGCACACCACACCCAGCTCGAACGGATGCACCCCGTCCAGCAGCACCGCGGCCACGTTCTTCAGCATGCCCCCAGTGTGCCCCACCGCTGGCAGTTATTCGATGGTGTACGGCAGTCCTGCCACTCCCGGTCAGGGGTGCGGCGCACGACAGTGGTGTCCATGAACGCAAACCAGATCCAGGCCCTCGTCGGAATGCTCGCCACCTTCGCCCTCCTGGCCTTCATCGCCCTCCCCTCCTTCCTCGGCCTCCTGCACGAGAAGCGCATCGACCGCGAACTGAGGGAGGCACAGGAGAGGCACGGAGGCGAGCCCCGGCAGCGGCAGACTCAGAAGTCCTCGTCCAGGTCCACCGTTCCCTCGACCGCCACCTGGTACGCGGAGGGGCGGCGTTCGAAGAAGTTGGTCAGTTCCTGAACGCCCTGCAGCTCCATGAAGGAGAAGGGGTTCTCCGCGCCGTACACCGGGGGGAAGCCGAGGCGGGTGAGGCGCTGGTCGGCGACACACTCCAGGTACTGGCGCATCGAGTCGGTGTTCATGCCGGGCAGGCCGTCGCCGCACAGGTCGCGGGCGAACTGCAGCTCCGCCTCGACGGCTTCCCGGAGCATGTCGGTGACCTGCTGCCGGAGCTGGTCGTCGAACAGGTCCGGCTCCTCCTTGCGGACCGTGTCGACCACGTCGAAGGCGAAGCTCATGTGCATGGTCTCGTCACGGAACACCCAGTTGGTGCCCGTGGCGAGGCCGTGCAGCAGACCCCGGCTGCGGAACCAGTAGACGTACGCGAAGGCGCCGTAGAAGAACAGGCCCTCGATGCACGCGGCGAAGCAGATCAGGTTGAGCAGGAAGCGGCGGCGATCCGCCCTCGACTCCAGGCGGTCGATCTTCTCGACCGAGTCCATCCACCTGAAGCAGAACTCCGCCTTTTCGCGGATGGACGGGATGTTCTCCACGGCCGCGAACGCGGCGGCCCGGTCCTCCGGGTCGGGGAGGTAGGTGTCGAGCAGCGTCAGATAGAACTGGACGTGCACGGCCTCCTCGAAGAGCTGGCGGGAGAGGTAGAGCCGCGCCTCGGGGGAGTTGATGTGCTTGTACAGGGTCAGCACGAGGTTGTTCGCGACGATCGAGTCGCCCGTCGCGAAGAACGCCACCAGGCGGCCGATCAGGTGCTGTTCGGCGGGCGTCATCCTCGCCAGGTCGGCGACGTCCGAGTGGAGGTCGACCTCCTCCACGTGCCAGGTGTTCTTGATGGCGTCCCGGTAGCGCTCGTAGAAGTCCGGGTAGCGCATGGGGCGCAGCGTCAGCTCGAAGCCCGGGTCGAGCAGGTTGGTGTTGCGGGAAGTCATTACTGGCAGGCCTCGCAGGACTCGGGGTTTTCCAGGGAACAGGCGACCGCGTCGGGGTCGGCGACCTGCTGCACGGGTACGGTCGCCCGCGCGGCCGCACGGGCGATGCGCGTCGCCGGTCGGGAACGCAGGTAGTACGTCGTCTTCAGGCCCTGTTTCCAGGCGTACGCGTACATCGAGGAGAGCTTGCCGATCGTCGGCGTCTCCAGAAACAGGTTCAGGGACTGGGCCTGGTCCAGGTACGGGGTGCGGGCCGCGGCCATGTCGATCAGGCCGCGCTGCGGGATCTCCCACGCCGTGCGGTACAGCCGCCGTACGTCCTCGGGGATCCACGCGAAGTCCTGCACCGAGCCGTTCGCCTCGCGCAGCGCCTCCCGGGTGCGGGCGTCCCACACGCCGAGGTCCTTCAGGTCCCGCACCAGGTAGGAGTTGACCTGGAGGAACTCACCCGACAGCGTCTCGCGCTTGAACAGGTTGGACACCTGCGGCTCGATGCACTCGTACACGCCCGCGATGGAGGCGATCGTCGCGGTGGGCGCGATCGCGAGGAGCAGCGAGTTGCGCAGGCCGACCCGCGCGATCCGCTCGCGCAGTGCCGCCCAGCGCTCCGGCCAGATCCGCTCGGTGTCGTAGTGGTCGGGGTGCAGGACCCCGCGGGCGGTACGGGTCTTGTCCCAGGCCGGGAGCGGGCCGTTGCGCTCGGCGAGGTCGGCGGACGCCTCGTACGCGGCCAGCATGATCCGCTCCGCGATCCGGGTGGACAGCGCCCGCGCCTCGGGGGAGTCGAAGGGCAGCCGCAGCTTGAAGAAGACGTCCTGCAGGCCCATCGCGCCGAGGCCGACCGGACGCCAGCGCGCGTTCGAGCGGCCCGCCTGCTCGGTCGGGTAGAAGTTGATGTCGACGACCCGGTCGAGGAAGGTGACGGCCGTGCGGACCGTCTCGTCCAGCCGCTCCCAGTCGATGTCCCCGCCGGCCACGAACGCGCCGAGGTTCACCGACCCCAGGTTGCAGACCGCCGTCTCCCCGTCGTCGGTGACCTCCAGGATCTCCGTGCACAGGTTGGAGGAGTGGATGACGTGGCCCGGCTCGGCCGTCTGGTTGGCGGTGCGGTTGGCGGCGTCCTTGAACGTCATCCAGCCGTTGCCCGTCTGCGCGAGGGTCCGCATCATGCGGCCGTACAGCTCACGCGCCGGCATCGTCTTCTTCGCCAGGCCCTTCGCCTCGGCCGCGCGGTAGGCCGCGTCGAACTCCGCACCCCACAGGTCGACCAGCTCCGGCACGTCCGCCGGGGAGAACAGCGACCAGGGCCCGTCGGCGTCCACCCGGCGCATGAACTCGTCCGGCACCCAGTGCGCGAGGTTCAGGTTGTGCGTACGGCGGGCGTCCTCACCGGTGTTGTCCCGCAGCTCCAGGAACTCCTCGAGGTCGGAGTGCCAGGTCTCCAGGTACACCGCCGCCGCGCCCTTGCGTCGGCCGCCCTGGTTCACCGCGGCCACGGAGGCGTCGAGCGTCTTCAGGAACGGCACGATGCCGTTGGAGTGCCCGTTGGTGCCGCGGATCAGCGAACCCCGCGAGCGGATCCGGGAGTACGACAGCCCGATGCCGCCGGCGTGCTTGGAGAGGCGGGCGACCTGGTGGTAGCGGTCGTAGATGGAGTCCAGCTCGTCCAGCGGGGAGTCGAGGAGGTAGCACGACGACATCTGGGGGTGCCGGGTGCCGGAGTTGAACAGGGTGGGGGAGGAGGGCAGGTAGTCGAGGCGGCTCATCAGGCCGTAGAGCGCGGCGACCTCGTCCACGGACCTGGAGGTGTCGTCCTCGGCCAGCCCGCTCGCCACGCGCAGCATGAAGTGCTGGGGCGTCTCGATGACGCGCCGGGTGATCGGGTGCCGGAGCAGATAGCGGCTGTGCAGGGTGCGCAGACCGAAGTAGCCGAACCGGTCGTCGGCGGCGGTGTCGACCAGCGCGTCCAGCCGCTCGGCGTGCAGCCGCACGAACTCGGCGGTGCGGTCGGCGATGAGCCCCTCGCGGTGACCGACGGCCACGGACCCGGTGAAGGAGGTCACGCCCTGCGAGGCGGCCTCGGCGCGGATCGCGAGGGTCAGCAGCCTGGCCGCCAGCTTCGAGTAGGCGGGGTCCTCGGAGATGAGGCCGGCCGCGGCCTCCGTGGCCAGCTCGCGCAACTCCGCCTCGTCCGCGCGCGCCGACCGCCCGCGCAGCGCGGCGGCGGCGACCCGGCCGGGGTCGGCGTCGGGGAGGTCGGCGGTCAGCTCGGTCAGGGTCCGCAGCAGCGCGGCACCGGGACCGTCGGTCTTCAGCTCGGTGACTGAAGCCGGGTCGGCTGGCGCGATGGTCACGTGGGGCTCTCCCTCGCTCGGCACGGGGCCTTGCGGAGGGCAGCGGGCAGCGCGAGCGCGCACGGCGCCGCGTCCGCCGGCCCACTCCACGAGGCCCGGACGTCTGTGGACACCCGGACCAGGAAGGGCCGGGCGCGCTGTCGGCAGGTCCTCGGACTGACTCCTGTGCGCGGCGTCCCTACGGAACAGACACGCACAAGTACACCGTTGCGGGACAGTTCCGGATTCGCACCGGATTCCCCTGCGGCGACAGCGAGCATGAGCATACATCTTGTGCTGGGCTGTGGTGTCACCCCCAGATGTTGTGTTGCGTCCGCTTCATAGCGTCAACTTGTAGGTAAGGAGCGTGAAGTCGTCCAGCTCCGGCACGGGATTCCAGTCCCGCTCGGGCGTTCGCACGAAGCCCAGACGTTCGTAGATGCGGTGCGCTGTGTGCATGGTCGGCTGGGTCGACAGCACGACGGCTGTGCAGCCCGCGTCCCGCGCGCGGTCCAGGCAGGCCCGGACGAGGGCCTCACCGGCACCCCGGCCCCGTGCTTCGGCGGCGACGGCGAGGGCCCTGATCTCGGCCTCGCCGGGGCGCGCGATGTCGGCGACGGGTCCCCCGGACGGGACGAAGGCGACGCCCCCGAGGAGGTGGTCGCCGGCGACGGCGACGAGGACCTCGGCGTGGGCGGCGCGGGCCGCGACGTCCTTGAGGACCGGAAGGTAGGGGTCGCTCTCGCCGTAGTCCAGGAGGCCGTCGTCCAGGTAGGCGCGGCCCGTCATCTCTCCCAGCGCCTGGTATTCGGTCGGGTCGGCGGGGCGGATGTGGATGTCCATGCCGGTCAGTGTGTACGACAGCGGGCCGCCGATGGTGGTGCGTTTCGGCGGCCCGCTGCGGGTGGTGAGGCTTGATCGCTCAGTGAGCGCTTCCCGCCGTTGCCGGAGGCAGTTCCACCTGGACTCCCGCGTCGCCGGCGTCGGCCGTGTAGTCGTCGGGGGATGTCTCGTCGATGCCCGCCGGGGCGTTCACGGCCCTCAGGACGAAGGTGAGGACCACGGTGACGGCGACGTTGAGGACGAACGCCGTGAGGGCGATGTACCCCATCTCGCCGATGCCCGGGATCTTCGCCGCGGAGCCGCCGAAGTGCGCCTGCGTCGGCGAGGCGACCCCGTACGCGGCGACCGTGCCGTAGACCATGCCGACCGCCCAGCCGGCCAGCAGCGCCCAGCGGTGGAACCAGCGGGTGAACAGGCCGCCGACGAGGGCCGGGAAGGTCTGCAGGATCCAGATGCCGCCCAGCAGCTGGAAGTTGATGGCGACCGTCTTGTCCATGGTGAGGACGAAGACCAGCGCGCCCAGCTTCACCAGCAGCGACACGATCTTGGAGACCTGGGCCTCCTGCTTGGGCGTGGCGTCCGGCTTGATGAAGTCCTTGTAGATGTTGCGGGTGAACAGGTTCGCGGCCGCGATGGACATGATGGCCGCCGGCACCAGCGCGCCGATGCCGATCGCCGCGAAGGCCACGCCCGCGAACCAGTCCGGGAACATGTTCTCGAACAGCTGCGGGATCGCCAGCTGCCCGTTGGTGACCTTCACCCCGGCCGCGATCGCCATGAAGCCCAGCAGGGCCAGCAGGCCCAGCATCAGCGAGTACAGGGGCAGGATCGTGGTGTTGCGCCGGATCACCTCACGGCTGCGCGAGGACAGCGTCGCGGTGATCGAGTGCGGGTACATGAACAGGGCCAGCGCGGAGCCGACCGCCAGCGTGGCGTACGTCCACTGCTTGTCGGCGCCCGGGACGAGACCGCCCGCGCCCGTCGTAGTGAACTTGTGGTTCGCCGCGGCGAAGATGTCGTCGAACCCGCCCAGCTTGATGGGGATGTAGATGATGGCCACCGCGATGACGATGTAGATCAGCGCGTCCTTGACGAACGCGATGAGCGCGGGGGCGCGCAGCCCGGAGGAGTAGGTGTACGCGGCCAGCACCGCGAACGCGATGAGCAGCGGCAGGTCCTTCACGAACCCGTTGGCGTGCGCCCCGCCGCCGACGCCCATGACGTCCAGTACGGCCTGGATGCCGACGAGTTGGAGGGCGATGTACGGCATGGTGGCGAGGATGCCGGTGACGGCGACCGCCAGCGACAGGCTCTTGGAGCCGAACCGGCCGCGCACGAAGTCCGAGGTGGTCACATAGCCGTGCCGGTGCGAGACCGACCACAGCCGGGGCAGGAAGGTGAAGATCAGCGGGTACACCAGGATCGTGTACGGCACCGCGAAGAAGCCGGCCGCGCCCGCCGCGTAGATGGCGGCCGGTACGGCGACGAAGGTGTAGGCCGTGTACAGGTCGCCGCCGAGCAGGAACCAGGTGACCCAGGTGCCGAACGACCGCCCGCCCAGGCCCCATTCGTCCAGGGAGTGCTCGTCGTCGGCCTTGCGCCAGCGGGCGGCCAGGAAGCCCATGACGGTGACGGCCACGAAGAAGAAGATGAAGACGCCGAGAGCGACGCCGTTGACCCCGGTCTTCATTCCGCCGCACCACCCTTCTGCGAGGTGCGGGCGCGCTGGTCACGCTGCCACAGCTTGTACGCCAGCATGGTCAGGGCGGTCGCGATGATCACCCACAGCATCTGGTACCAGTAGAAGAACGGGATACCGATGAACGCCGGGTCGCTCTTGGCGTACGAGCCGACCCACATCATCGCCACGAACGGTGCGCACAGGCACAGGGCGATGGTCACGCGCACCGGCGTGACCACCGCTGGTTTCACTTCACTTGACTCCGGCATGCGGCCGCTCCGTCCCCTTTGCCGATCAGGTGTAATGCGCAGGCAATGTAAGCGACGGTTTCCGCCCCGGGGAAGGCCCGCGGAAACAGCGAATCCGGCAGGCGGCTTCACGATGACCGGGGCGGATGGTTCCGTCCCTCATGAGTTGCCGTACTGCCGGATTCGGTTGACAGCGGATCGGGGTCGTCCCCGGAACGTCGTATCCGGACTTCAGTCCAGCGGCCGCTTGAGCCGGGCCACGAACTTGTAGCGGTCCCCGCGGTACACCGACCGCACCCATTCGACCGGTTTGCCCTCGCGGTCCAGCGAGTGCCGGGACAGCATCAGCATGGGCAGGCCGACGTCGGTGCCGAGCAGGCCGGCCTCGCGCGGGGTGGCCAGGGAGGTCTCGATGGTCTCCTCGGCCTCGGCGAGGTGGACGTCGTAGACCTCGGCGAGGGCGGTGTAGAGGGAGGTGTACTTGACCAGCGAGCGCCGCAGGGCCGGGAAGCGCTTGGCGGACAGGTGCGTGGTCTCGATGGCCATGGGCTCGCCGTTGGCCATGCGCAGCCGCTCGATGCGCAGCACCCGCCCGCCGGCCGTGATGTCGAGCAGTCCGGCGAGCCGGTCGTCGGCGGTGATGTAGCCGATGTCCAGCAGCTGGGAGGTCGGCTCCAGCCCCTGGGCGCGCATGTCCTCGGTGTACGAGGTCAGTTGCAGTGCCTGGGAGACCTTGGGCTTGGCGACGAACGTGCCCTTGCCCTGGATCCGCTCCAGCCGGCCCTCGACGACCAGTTCCTGAAGGGCCTGGCGGACGGTCGTGCGGGAGGTGTCGAACTCGGCCGCCAGCGTGCGCTCCGGCGGGACCGGCGTGCCCGGCGCCTGGGTCCGGGTCATGTCGAGCAGGTGCTTCTTCAAGCGGTAGTACTTGGGCACGCGCGCGGTACGGACGGTTCCGCCGGCCTCGTTCTCCGCACTGCTGACGTCGGTGCTCATGCTCTGCCTTCCCGGCTCCTGATGCCGACTGCGACGGCATCCCATCGGCCACGGCTCACATCGTGGCACGGCTTCGTGTGACAGGGGTCCACCCGCACGCTCCGTGATCTCCTCTGTATACCGTCGTGACCCCGGTTGGTCTAGTCCAACGGTGCGGTCGGCGGGCGCTGTCCGGCGGAACTGGTCCGTCCGATCTGTCGCTTGCGCAATGAAAGGTTCCTGCATATCTCGGTCCCGTCACGGACGCCCGGAGCCCTGTTGAACACCCTTGACAGGCCTATTGGTCTGGGCCAAGCTCCCCCTACTGGTCTACACCATTGGTCCAGGTCCCGGCCCCGTGGGCGGTACGCACCTTCAACGGTCACCGCAGGGAGCCTGGGGGGTTTGAGGCATCCCTGAGGAGGGTGGCGTGAAGCGCAAGCTGATAGCCGCGATCGGTATCGCGGGCATGGTCGTCTCCATCGCGGCGTGTGGCAGTGACAAGGACGACAGCAAGGCCGGGGGGACGGACGCCAAGGAGCTGACCGTCTGGCTCACCGTCGACGCCCAGAACAACTGGCCGAACCTGGTGAAGGCCGCCGACGCCGCCGTCCAGAAGGCGCACCCGGGCATCAAGATCAAGCACGAGTACTACGGCTGGCCGGACAAGAACACCAAGCTGGACGCCGTCCTCGCCACGGACAAGGCCCCCGACGTGGTCGAGATGGGCAACACCGAGATGCTCGGCTACATGGTCAAGGGCGCCTTCGCCCCCGTCGACCCGGCCAAGTTCGACAACTCCTCCGCGTGGCTGGACGGCCTCAAGGCCTCGGTGACGTACGACGGCAAGACCTACGGCGTGCCGTACTACGCCGGTGGCCGCGTTGCCACCTGGCGCAAGGACATCGCCGCCTCGGCCGGGATCAAGTCGACGCCGAAGACCTACGCCGAGCTGACCGCCGACCTGGACAAGGTGCAGAAGAAGGAGGGCGGCAAGTTCAACGCCTGGTACCAGCCCACCCGTGACTGGTACGCGGCCATGTCCTTCGTCTACGACGCCGGCGGCTCCATCGCCAAGCAGGACGGCGGCCAGTGGAAGGGCAACCTCTCCTCGCCCGAGTCGATCAAGGGCCTGACCGAGTTCAAGAACGTCATCGACAAGTACATGCACGGTGACAAGACCAAGGACGAGTCCGACCGTTACATCGTCTACGGCCAGGGCAAGTCCGACCTGATCTTCGGTGCCGCGTGGGAGGGCGCGACCGCGGCCGACCCGAAGAACGACAAGACCGGCAAGCTCAAGGACGACCTCGAGAACTTCGTGATGCCCGGTCCGTCCGGCAAGAACATGCCGGTCTTCCTCGGCGGCTCCGACCTCGCCATCCCGGTGAAGTCCAAGGCGCAGGGCGTGGCCGCCGAGTGGATCAACGCGTTCACCGGCGCCAAGGGCCAGAAGGGCCTGATCGCCAAGGGCAACCTGCCCAACAACAAGACCGACCTCGCGACGCTGAAGAGCGACCCGGCGACCGCCGTGCCGGCCACCGCCGCCGAGTCCAACTGGTTCGTCCCGATGGCGCCCGGCTGGGGCCAGGTAGAGAAGGCCCAGGTGCTGCAGACCATGCTGCAGAACATCGGCACCGGCAAGCAGTCGGTCCAGGCCGCCGCGAAGACGGCGGACGCCGCGATCGACAAGGTCATCAACACCAAGTGACGTGACGGCAGGGCCTCGTAGAGCCTTGGGGGGTTCCGGGGGCGGGGCCCTGCCGCCCGTACGGCCGTGCGACCGAGGCGTCGCGCGGCCCTGCCGGATGTGCGCCGTGCGAGCCCGACCACCCCGCACGGCCGGGTCTTCGTACCGCCAGAGGGACCGCTGAGGAGCGCGCGATGAGTGCCGCAGACACGACCACCCCCGCCAAGGTGCCGCCGCCGCGGCACGCACCGCCACCAGGCGTCCAGGCCGGACCGCGCACGTCGCGCAGAACGGGCGGGGCCACCACCCCCTGGCTGCTGCTCGCGCCCTGTCTGCTGGTCCTCGCCGTGGTCATGGGCTACCCGCTGGTCCGGCTGGTCTCCCTGTCCTTCCAGAAGTTCGGGCAGTCCCAGCTGTGGGGCTTCCAGCCGGCCGAGTCCGTCGGCTTCCACAACTTCTCCGCCGTGCTGGGCGACAGCGAGTTCTGGCAGGTCGTCGTCCGCACGATCGTCTTCGCGGCCGGCTCGGTCATCCTCACGATGGTCCTCGGCATGCTGGTCGCCCTGCTGCTCCAGCGTGTCTCCGGCTGGGTGAAGACCCTCATCAACATCGCCCTGGTGGCCAGCTGGGGCATGCCCGTCATCGTCGCCACCACCGTCTTCAAGTGGCTCTTCGACGCCGACTACGGCATCCTCAACGCCCTGCTCAGCAAGCTGCCCGGCGTCGACATGATCGGCCACAACTGGTTCGCCAGCGGACCCCAGGGCCTCGCCGTCATCATGCTGCTGGTGGTCTGGGGCGCCGTGCCCTTCGTGGTCATCACCCTCAGCGCCGGCCTCACCCAGGTCCCCAAGGAACTGGAGGAGGCCGCCCGGCTCGACGGCGCGACCGCCTGGGGCGTCTTCCGGCACGTCACCCTGCCCATCCTCAAGCCGATCATCGTGATGCTCACGACCCTGTCGGTCATCTGGGACATGGGCGTCTTCCCCCAGGTCTTCGTCATGCGCGGCGGCCACCCGGAGGCCGACTTCCAGATCCTGGCGACCTACTCCTACGACCGCGCCTTCGTGCTCAACGACTACGCGCAGGGCTCGGCGATCGCCCTGATCACCGTCCTGCTGCTGCTCGGCGTGGTCGCCGTGTACATGCGCCAGATGCTGAAGATCGGAGAGGTCGAATGAGCCTCGCTGCCGCACCCCGCCGCAAGTCCCGGCTCGGCTGGAACATCCTCGGCCTGCTGGTGTTCCTGACCGTCGGCTTCCCCGTCTACTGGATGCTCAACACGGCGTTCAAGCCGGCCAAGGACGCCATCGACCCGGACCCGAGCCTGTTCCCCACCGGGATCACCCTGGACAACTTCCGCCGCGCGCTGGACATAGCCGACTTCTGGGGCCCGGTCGGCCGCAGCCTGATCGTGTCCCTGTCCGTCGTGGTGGTCGGCATCGTCGTCGGCATGCTCGCCGCGCTCGCCATCTCCCGGTTCGCCTTCCGCGGCCGCAAGGTCGTGATCGTCGGCATCCTCGCGGTGCAGATGGTCCCGCTGGTCGCCATGATCATCCCGGTCTTCCTGCTGCTGAACGACCTCGACCAGTACGACAAGCTGTCCGGTCTGATCATCACCTACCTGACGTTCGTCCTGCCGTTCACCGTGTGGACGCTGCGCGGCTTCATCGTCAACATCCCCAAGGAGCTGGAGGAGGCCGCGATGGTCGACGGCTGCTCCCGCACCGGCGCCTTCATTCGCGTCGTCTTCCCCCTGCTGGCCCCCGGCATGGTCGCCACCTCCGTCTACGCCTTCATCCAGGCCTGGAACGAGTACCTCTACGCCCTGATGCTGCTCAGCCAGGAACACCAGACCGCGACCGTGTGGCTCAGCAACTTCAGCACCAAGCACGGCACCGAATACGCCCCGATGATGGCCGGAGCCACGATGATGGCCGTGCCGATCGTCGTTCTGTTCCTCCTCGTCCAGCGCAAGATGGCCGCGGGCCTGACCGCGGGCGCCGTGAAGGGATAACGCCACCCGATGACGACATTCGCCAGCGGCACCGACACACTCACCCGGGACGCGCTCACCGTGCTGCAGCCCGGCTTCACCGGAACCACCGCCCCCGACTGGCTGCTGCGCCGCCTCGGCGAGGGCCTCGCCTCCGTCGGACTGTTCGGCCGCAACATCGCCACACCCGCCCAGGTCGCGGCCCTCACCGCCCAACTGCGCGCCGAACGCGACGACGTGCTGGTCGCCATCGACGAGGAGGGCGGTGACGTCACCCGCCTGGAGGTGCGCACCGGCTCCTCGTTCCCCGGCAACCACGCCCTCGGCACCGTCGACGACGTCGAGCTGACCCGCCAGGTGGCCCGCGAGCTCGGCCGCCGCCTGGCCGCCTGCGGCGTCAACCTCAACTGGGCCCCCTCCGCCGACGTCAACTCCAACCCCGCCAACCCGGTCATCGGCGTCCGCTCCTTCGGCGCCGACACCGGCCTGGTCGCCCGGCACACCGCCGCCTATGTCACCGGCCTGCAGTCGGCCGGCGTCGCCGCGTGCACCAAGCACTTCCCCGGGCACGGCGACACCGCGGTCGACTCCCACCACGCGCTGCCCCGCATCGACGTCGACACGGCCGTCCTCGCCGCCCGTGACCTGGCGCCCTTCCGCGCCGCCATCGCCGCCGGCACCCGCGCCGTGATGAGCGCCCACATCCTGGTCCCGGCCCTGGACCCGGACCGTCCGGCAACGTTGTCGCGGCCCGTCCTCACCGACCTGCTGCGCGGCGAGCTGGGCTACGGCGGCCTGATCGTCACCGACGGCATGGAGATGAAGGCGATCGCCGACACCTACGGCATCGAGCACGGCAGCGTCCTCGCGATCGCCGCGGGCGCCGACGCGATCTGCGTGGGCGGCGGCCTCGCCGACGACGAGACGGTACGGCGCCTGCGCGACGCCCTGGTCGCGGCCGTACGCTCCGGCGAGCTGCCCGAGGAACGGCTCGCCGACGCCGCCCGCCGGGTCCGCGAGCTGGCCGCCTGGACCTCCGGCGCCGCCACCACGCGGACCGGGCCAGACCCCGAGGTGGGGCTGCGCGCCGCCCGCCGGGCGGTCCGGGTGACCGCCGGTGAGCTGCCCTTCGGCCCGCTCACCGAGGCGCCCTACGTCGCCGCGTTCACCCCCGTCGCCAACATCGCCGTCGGCGACGAGACGCCCTGGGGCGTGGCCGCCGAACTCGCCCGGCTGCTGCCGGGCACCGTGACGGGCAGCTTCACCGGCGACGACGCGGGCCACGCCGCCCTCACCGCGGCCGGCTCCCGCCGCGTGGTCGCCGTGGTCCGCGACGAACACCGCCACCCCTGGATGAGCACGGCCCTCGACACCCTCCTCAAGGCGCGCCCCGACACGATCGTCGTAGAAATGGGCGTCCCCCAGTCCCCACCCCGAGGCACCCTCCACGTGGCCACCCACGGAGCTTCTCGCGTCTGCGGCCAGGCAGCGGCAGAGGTACTGACGGGCGCCTGAGCGCCCGAAGGGGCGCGGGGAACTGCGCGACAAGCCACAGTCAACCCGCGCCCCGAAGTCAACCGAACCCGGCAGACGGATCCGCTAAATCCCCTGCCACTCAGGCTTGTTCACATAAGTGTGCCGGAAGTAATCCGCAAGCTTCAGCTTGGAAGCCGCCCCCTCGTCGACGACAACCGTCGCATGCGGATGCAACTGCAACGCCGACGCCGGGCACACCGCGGCCACCGGCCCCTCCACACTCGCGGCGACGGCGTCGGCCTTCCCCTCGCCCGTCGCGAGCAGCACCAGATGCCGCGCCTCCAGAATCGTCCCGATGCCCTGCGTGATCACGTGGTGCGGCACCTGGTCGATCCGCCCGTCGAAGAACCGCGCGTTGTCGATCAGCGTCTGCTCGGTCAGCGTCTTGATCCGCGTCCGGGACGCAATTGACGAGCACGGCTCGTTGAACCCGATGTGCCCGTCCGTACCGATCCCGAGCAGCTGCAGGTCCACCCCGCCGGCCGCGGCCAGCGCCCGGTCGTACGACACGCACGCGGCCTGGACGTCCTCCGCCGTGCCGTCCGGCCCGATGAACGCCTCCATCGGGATCCCGAGCGGCTCCAGCACCTCCCGGCGCAGCACCGAGCGGTAGGACTCGGGGTGCTCGGACGGCAGCCCCACGTACTCGTCGAGCTGGGCTATCCGCGCCCGTGAGGTGTCCACGGCACAGGCGCGCACCTTGGCGCTCAGTGCCTGGTAGACGGGCAGCGGGGTCGAGCCGGTGGCCACGCCGAGCAGGGCGTCGGGCTTGCGCCGCAGCAGCTGGGCCATGGCCTCGGCGATCAGCTCGCCGCCCGCCGCGGCGTCCGGAACGATGACAACTTCCACGCTGGGCCTGCCGTTCTGAAGTCGCTATGTGGTTTAGACCAATCTAACAGAATTCAGCCTCCCAGGCCCGTGCCGGGAAGCCAGGCGAAATTGCCATGACCATCTGTCCCCGCGGGGCACCCGCGCGGGCTAGGCTGCGTGGCATCACGTGCCATCAAGCCATTGGCGGCGCACCCGCTCCGGTGCATGGACAGGCGTTCGTGGTCTAGTCCACAATGTTCTGGAGCGATACAAAAGCCTCCGCCCTCCCCGCACAGGAGGACGGACCGAGGAACCGGCGCTCTCTGCCCTGACTGCCCCGGCTCCTCGACCTCGGCCGACCGGGACCGCACACCCCACGGCCGATGATGCTCCGGGCTGCGGTGCCGGGTGGGTTGAGGGTCCCTCCCAGGCGCCGCGGCCCGCGGGTGTTTTTCGGCCCCTCGCGTCCCGCCGGGTACGCTCGCACACGTGCCCTCCATGAACGACCTCGTACGCGAGCACACGGCCCTGGACGACTCCGACCTGGAGTGGCTCCACCTGCTGGTCTCGGAGTGGCAGCTGCTCTCCGACCTCTCCTTCGCCGACCTCGTCCTGTGGGTGCCCACCCGCGACGGCACGCGGTACGTCTCGGTCGCCCAGATGCGCCCCAACACGGGCCCGACCTCGTACCAGGACGACATGGTCGGCCACCTCGTCCCGCGCGGCCGCAGGCCCATGCTGGACGCGGCGCTCGACGAGGGCCGGATCGTGCGCGAGGGCGACCCGGAGTGGCGCGAGGAGGTCCCCGTACGGGTCGAGTCCATCCCCGTACGGCGTGAGGGCCGCGTCCTCGGTGTCATCGCGCGCAACACCAACCTGCTCACCGTCCGTACCCCGAGCCGCCTCGAACTGACGTATCTGCAGAGCGCTTCCGACCTCGCCCAGATGATCGCGGCCGGCTCCTTCCCGTTCCCCGACCAGCAGGTCGACATGGACGCCTCGCCGCGCGTCGGCGACGGGCTGATCCGGCTCGACGCGGACGGCCTCGTCCAGTACGCCTCGCCGAACGCCCTGTCCGCCTACCACCGCCTCGGCCTCGCCTCCGACCTCGTCGGCCAGCCGCTGGGCCAGACGACGGCCGAACTCGCCCCGACCCGGGGTCCGGTGGACGAGGCGCTCGCCAAGGTGGCCAGCGGATGGGCGCCGCGCGAGTTCGAGATCGAGGCCACCGAGGGGGTGATCCAGTTCCGGGCGATCCCGCTCAAGCCCAAGGGCACCCGCATCGGTTCGCTGGTGCTGCTCCGGGACGTCACCGAACTGCGCCGCCGCGAGCGCGAGTTGATCACCAAGGACGCGACCATCCGGGAGATCCACCACCGGGTGAAGAACAATCTCCAGACCGTCGCCGCCCTGCTCCGCCTCCAGGCCCGGCGCATCGGCTCCGACCGTGGCCGGGAGGCCCTGGAGGAGGCCGTACGGCGGGTCGGCTCGATCGCGATCGTGCACGAGACGCTCTCGCAGAACCTCGACGAGCGCGTGGAGTTCGACGACATCGCCGACCGGGTGCTCGCGATGGTCGCCGAGATCTCACCGGGCAAGGTGGCCGGCCGGCGCAGCGGGCGGTTCGGGATCCTGGACGCCGAGGTCGCCACCCCGCTGTCGATGGTCCTCACCGAGGTCCTGCAGAACGCCCTGGAGCACGGTTTCCGGGAGGGCGACACCGGCACGGTCGAGGTCTCCGCGCTGCGCGGTGGCACCAGCAAGGAACCGCGCCTCCTGGTCACCGTCCAGGACGACGGGGTCGGCCTGCCCGAGGGCTTCGACCCGCACCGCTCGGGCAACCTCGGCCTGCAGATCGTACGGACGCTGGTGGAGGGGGAGTTGGGCGGCGCGTTCGACATGGTCCCGGCGCCGGAGCGGGGGACGCGGGTGATCCTCGACCTTCCCGTCCGGGCGCAGAAGCAGGGCGAACGGACCGGCGCCGAACAGCATTGACGCACGGGTGCGCAGGGAGCCCGAGACAGCATTGAGCCCCGGATCACTGGGTGATCCGGGGCTGAAGCTCGAAGCTATGCGCATCGGGGGTACTGCGCGCTGCGGCTCGGGGGCGGGAGATGCGTGCTCGCTGCACGCGCCGCCAAGCTCAGGCTGTCAAGCAGGGTGGGAGTGTCAGGCGGAGGCCTGACGAGCCCGGTTGCGAGCGGCGCGGCGCTTCATCGCGCGGCGCTCGTCCTCGCTGAGACCACCCCAGACGCCGGAGTCCTGACCGGACTCGAGCGCCCACTGCAGACACTGCTCAACAACAGGGCAGCGACGGCAGACGGCCTTGGCTTCCTCGATCTGCAGCAGCGCAGGACCGGTGTTGCCGATGGGGAAGAAGAGCTCGGGGTCTTCCTCGCGGCAAACGGCGTTGTGACGCCAGTCCATGGCTGCTACCTCTCCTTGGTATTACATGCAAGTTGCTTGTGAATGTGAACGCTTTCACGAATCCCTCAACAAGTGAAGGGCCGACCGTCGAGTCTCCCCGGCGTTGGTCCTGGGTTTGAAGAGGGGTTCTGGTGATCAGTGGAGGCCGGTGTTGCGGGCCGTCCCGATCGCCATGTAGAGACTCGCAAACCTCGGCGGCGGATACAACCCCTTCCGGAAAGTTTTTTTTGATTCCTCGGTGTCGACTAGGTCACAGCCGTACTTCCATGGGGTGGATCCTGGCCTAAACGTTCGAGTGAAAGGAGTTTGGCGCGTTCCGCTCACACAATCACACGCAGTGCACGGCGTACACCTGTGAACGTCACGCTCGTACGCAGTCCCAGGTGGTCGCCGTCCATCTGGAGCGGCAGGGGCGCCTTCGAATGCAAGGTGAACCGGTCCAGGTCGTGCAGTGACAATGCGTGCCTGCCGTGGGGGCCGCGCTCGGGGGACGAAGTGAGCAACTGCGTCCCATACCGGGCAACCGAGGCGGTCGAGAGGCGGCTGAGACCGAGCACGTCGATGCCCGTGTCGAACGAGGCCTTAGGTGACGTGTACATCGGGCGATTGCCGAGATACGTCCAAGGGGACGTGTTCGAGACTATGGCGACAACCAGGTCGGTGACCGGGTCCGCGCCCGGCCGCTCCAGTGTGATGTTCCCGTGGCGGCGGTTCGGCTCGCCGAGGAACTGCCGGACGACCTGACGGACGTACAACGCGTGCGTCGACTTCTTCCCGCGCTCCCGCTGCTGCTCGACCCGGCCGACCACACCCGCGTCGAAGCCGAGGCCGGCGTTGAAGGTGAACCAGCGGGCCGGGACCGTCTCGTCCTCGCTGCCGGGCGTGCCGGAGGCCAGGCCGAGGCCGACGACCCGCTCACGGCCCTCGCGCAGCGCGTCCAGCAGGGCGCCGGTGGCCTCCACGGGCTCGTTGGGCAGGCCCAGGGCACGGGCGAAAACATTGGTGGAACCGCCGGGCACCACGGCGAGGCCCGGCAGCCGCTCGGGGTCGGGGCCGGCGTGCAGGAGTCCGTTCACGACCTCGTTGACGGTGCCGTCGCCGCCGAGGGCCACAACCATGCGGATGTCGTCGCTCTCCGCGGCCTGCTGCCCGAGGTCGCGGGCGTGGCCCCGGTACTCGGTGGTGACCACCTCGAGCTTCATCTCGCTGGCCAGGGCGTGGATCAGCACATCGCGCCTGCGGGCACTGGTGGTGGTTGCCGCCGGGTTGACCACGAGAAGTGCACGCATGGAGGGCAGCGTACCTACTGGGAAGTACCGGGCCCAGCCCGAGGTAGGGATCCGGTAAGAGACCGACTGCGCGAGCCGGACCGAGTGAGCCCAGGGCCGGTTCCCGCCTGCGGGTGCGCCGTGGCCGGCCGCGCAGTTCCCCGCGCCCTTTACGGGGCTGCCCCGCTCGCGCCGTCTTCGCCTGCGGGCCCGCCGTGGCCGGCCGCGCAGTTCCCCTCGCCCCTGACGGGGCACGTCCCAGCCCGCCGTAGCTGCGGGCATGCGTGCCTCCCCCAGTGCCTAAGGGCCTGGGGGACCCCCAGGGCGTCACGGGTGGGCGCAGCGGCACCCCGCAAGCGCGGGCTGGTGTACCCCCCGGCCCGCTGCGGTGCTGGGCGGCTTGGCGGCGCCGGTGGGTGCAGTCGTCGTACCTCGGGGCGGCGCGGATACCCTGCAAGGGTGAGCCGTGAGCAGAACCCCACCACCGCGCCCGCCGAAGCAGCCGCCACCGAGGAGCCCCGCCCCCGTCGGCTGACGTACGCCGCCGCCCTCGCCGCCCTGGAGGGCATCGCGCTGCTCGCCGCGGGCGTGTGGGTGTGCGTCGAGGCCCTCACCGGCTCCCCCGACAGCCGGCAGCAGGCCGTCGCCCTGGGCATCACCCTCGGCCTCCTCGCCCTGCTCCCGCTGCTCGCCGCCCGCGGTTTGCTGCGCCGCCGCGGCTGGAGCCGCGGCCCGGCGGTCATCACGCAGATCATGGGCCTGTTCTGCGCCTACTACCTGCTCCAGGCCGACAGCCTCGCCATCCCGGCCGGCATCGTCATCGCGGCCATGTCCGTCGCCGCCCTGGTCCTGCTGGTGAGCCCCACGACGGCCCAGGCCCTCGGCATCAAGGGACCGGGCCGCACCGAATAGGGGCCTACCCCCTACTCCTCGACGAGCAGCTTCTCCCGCAGCTGCGCCAGCGTGCGGGCCAGCAGCCGGGACACGTGCATCTGGGAGATGCCGACCTCCTGCGCGATCTGCGACTGGGTCATGTTCCCGAAGAAGCGCAGCAACAGGATCCGCTTCTCGCGCGGCGGCAGATCCTCCAGCAGCGGCTTGAGGGACTCCCGGTACTCCACGCCCTCCAGCGCCTCGTCCTCGGCGCCGAGGGTATCGGCCACCGCCGGGGACTCGTCGTCGGTGTCGGGGACGTCCAGCGACAGCGTGGAGTACGCGTTGGCGGACTCCAGGCCCTCCAGGACCTCCTCCTCGGAGATGGCCAGCTTCTCGGCCAGCTCATGGACCGTGGGGGAGCGCCCGTGCAGTTGGGACAGCTCCGCCGTGGCCGTCGTCAGCGCGAGACGCAGCTCCTGCAGGCGGCGCGGGACGCGCACCGCCCAGCCCTTGTCGCGGAAGTGCCGCTTGATCTCGCCGACGACGGTCGGGGTGGCGTACGTGGAGAACTCCACGCCGCGCTCCGGGTCGAAGCGGTCAACGGACTTGATCAGGCCGATGGTGGCGACCTGGGTGAGGTCGTCCAGCGGCTCGCCGCGGTTGCGGAAGCGGCGCGCCAGGTGCTCCACGAGCGGCAGGTGCATGCGGACGAGCTGGTTGCGCAGCTCCGCGTACTCCGGGCTGCCCGCGTTGAGCTTGCGCAGCTCGACGAACATCGCCCGCGCACCGCTGCGGTCGTGCGGATCGTGCGGTGCGGCCCGCACGGCCTCGGCGCGCAGCGCGTCGTCCCCGGCGTCTCGCTCGTGCTCGCTCATCGCTCCGCCCGTCGCCCTTTCACGAGCCCTCGCCCCCGCGCGGGCGGCGGATCCGGTTCCGCGCTGCGCTTGAGGGGGCGCGCTCTGCACGGCACCGTCCCGGCCGGCCGGCCCGGAGTCGTCCTCCGGGTGTGGCCTGGCCTGCTCGGGAATGCCGTCGATGCCGTCCGCCATGCGTCGGGAACCGGCCGCAGGGCCCGCGCCCTGCGTCGGTAGCTCCCGTGTGCCGCGCTCTTCGTCCTGCACCGGCCCGTCCCCGTCCCTCACGCCGGCCCGGGTCCCGCGCCGCGCTGTTTGTAGAGGCTGATCGACACGGTCTTGTCCTCGTCGACGGCGGACGAGACCTTGCCCGCGAGGGCCGAGAGCACGGTCCACGCGAAGGTGTCCCGCGAGGGCGCGTGTCCGTCGGTGGTGGGCGCCGACACCGTGACCTCCAGCGAGTCGTCGACCAGCCGGAAGACACAGCTGAGCACGGAGCCCTGCACGGCCTGCTGGAGCAGGATCGCGCACGCCTCGTCCACGGCGATGCGCAGATCCTCGATCTCGTCCAGGGTGAAGTCCAAACGGGCCGCGAGGCCGGCCGTGGCCGTCCGCAGCACCGACAGGTAGGCACCCGCGGCCGGCAGCCGGACTTCCACGAAGTCCTGGGTCGCGGGCTCGCCTGCGATCTGGGACACCCTCACCTCCATGGTGGTACAAGCTTTACGGGGCCGAGGGTCGCCCCCCGGGGTAACGCGTCGGTGGTTCCGCGGTGACGCTATCGCGCTCGGAACGTTCCTGTCCCCGGGGCCCCAACCCCCTGGCGTCACTCACAGTAAACCTCTGTATACGCTCCGTGTCTAGAGGGTCTGCGGGCCCAAATGGGAAGTGCGCGCGCCGGGTTGACGTACCCATGCGTCACACGCTCGAACCGTCGACGTCAGCGGTCACATGCAGTGTCACACGAGAACGCGGCCGGTCACAGGAGAACCCGATCCGTCATACAAGATCCGTCATGCAAGGATCCCTCAGACGAGAACGTGGTCGACGAAGCACCAGCGCCAGTCCTCGCCCGGCTCGAAGGTCCGCATCACCGGATGCCCGGACTGTTCATGGTGTTCCGTCGCGTGTCTGCCCGGCGAGGAATCGCAGCAGCCGACGTGGCCACAGGTCAGGCAGAGCCGCAGCTGAACCGGATGCGTCCCGCGCGCGAGGCACTCCGGACAGGTCTCGCCGAGCGGACGGGGTTCGGGGTGCGGCAGCGCGTCGGCATGCGTGCACTGTTTCATGATTGCCAGATTACGACGGGTGTGCGGGTGGCCGCGCGGAGAAAGAGGGCGGGCGAAGATCATGGACGTGATGCCGCTGCTGTTGCTGGTGGCGGGCAGTGCGGCGGTGGCGGCGGCGGCCCGGCGCACCCCGGCGCCGGCCCCCCTGCTGCTGGTCGCGGTGGGCCTGGTGGTGTCGTACGTGCCGGGGGTGCCCGACTACACGCTCGACCCGGACATCGTCCTGCCGCTGCTGCTGCCTCCGCTGCTGTACACCTCGGCCGTCGACAGTTCCTACCTCGACCTGCGCGCCCAGCTGAGACCCGTGGCGCTGCTGTCCGTCGGGTACGTGCTCTTCGCGACCTTCGCCGTCGGCTGGGCCGCCTATCTGATTGTTCCCGGGCTGCCGTTGACCGCCGCGCTGGTGCTCGGCGCCGTGGTCGCGCCGCCGGACGCCGTCGCCGCCACCGCCGTCGCGCGCCGGGTCGGACTGCCGTCCCGGATCACCACCATCCTGCAGGGCGAGTCCCTGCTGAACGACGCCACCGCGATCACCGCCTACAAGGTGGCCCTCGCCGCGGCCGTCGGCGAGGGCGCGACCTGGGCGGGCGGCATCGGCGAGTTCCTGCTCGCGGCGGTCGGCGGCGTCGGCGTCGGCCTGGTCCTGATGGCGCCCCTGCACTGGCTGCGCACCCACCTGAAGGAGCCGCTCCTGCAGAACACGCTGTCCCTGCTGATCCCGTTCGTCGCCTACGGCGTCGCCGAACAGGTGCACGCCTCCGGGGTGCTCGCCGTGGTGGTCGTCGCCCTCTATCTCGGTCACCGCGCGTGGGAGGTCGATTTCGCCACCCGCCTTCAGGAGGACGCGGTGTGGAAGATGGTCGCCTTCATCCTGGAGTCGGCTGTCTTCGCGCTGATCGGCCTGCAACTACCCGTCGTCCTCAAGGGCCTCGGGGCGTACGAGGGTCTCGACGCCGCCTGGTACGCGGTGGCGGTCTTCCTGGTGGTGGTCGTGGCCCGGTTCGCCTGGGTCTACCCCGCGGCCTTCGTCCCCCGCCTGCTGTCGGCCGGCATCCGGGAACGCGAGGAGAACCCCACCTGGCGGGGCGCGATGGTCACCGGCTGGGCCGGCATGCGCGGCGTCGTCTCCCTCGCCATCGCCTTCTCCATCCCGCTCACCGTGCACGGCGGCCACCCCTTCCCGCAGCGCAACCTGATCCTGTTCCTGACCTTCACCACCGTCATCGGCACGCTGGTCGTGCAGGGCGTGACCCTGCCCCCGCTGATCCGCCTGCTGAAGTTCCCCGGACGTGACCGGCAGTCCGAGACGCTCGCCGAGGCCAACGCCCAGGCACAGGCCTCGCGCGCCGCCGAGAGCCACCTGGACGACCTCCTCGCCGACGAACGCAACGCCCTGCCCCCGCCGCTCGCCGACCGCCTGCGCTCGGTCCTGGAGCGCCGCCGCAACGCCGTCTGGGAGCGGCTCGGCCAGGTCAACCCGGTCACCGGCGAATCCGTCGACGACACCTACCGACGGCTGTCCAGCGAGATGATCAGCGCCGAACGCGAGGTGTTCGTCCGGCTCCGCGACCACCGCTACATCGACGACGAGATGCTCCGCGCGCTGCTCCGCAGACTCGACCTGGAGGAGGCGGCCGCCTACCGTGAGGCCGGTTAGGGCTCTCCACAGGTGTCTACGGGAACGGCCGCCCCGTCACGACCGCGGCGATCGTCGTCCCGCGCGCGAAGGCGCCCTCCTCGGCGAGGACGACAAGTCCATGGAGCAACTTGGCGACATAGAGACGTTCGACGGGCAGGCCGTGCCGTTGCCCGAAGTCCGCGGCGAAGGCGTCGAGCGCAGGGGTCGTACGGGCGTAACCACCGAAGTGGAACCGGTCGTCGACGGTCCACGTGCCGCTGCGGGCGCCGAACGCGCGCTCCTGCAGGGCCTGTATCTCGGCCGTGAGGAAGCCGCCCTTGAGGACCGCCATGCCGAGCGCGCGCTGGTCCGGGGCCAGCCCGGCCGCGAGCCCGGCAAGGGTGCCGCCGGTGCCGCACGCCACCGCGACGACGTCGGCGTGCCCGCGCAGCTCCTCGCCGAGGGCCCGGCAGCCGCGCACCGCCTCGGCGTTGCTGCCGCCCTCCGGCACGACGTATGCCCCCTCGGCGCCGGCCGCGCGCAGGATCGCGGACAGCGTCTCCGGCTCGGTCTTGCGCCGGTACACCGACCTCTCGACGAAGTGCAGGCGCATACCGTCGGCCGCGCACCGGCTCAGGGACGGGTTGAGGGGGCGGCCGGCCAGTTCCTGCCCGCGGACCACCCCGGTGGTCGGCACGCCGAGCAGCCGTCCCGCCGCAGCGGTGGCCCGCAGATGGTTGGAGTAGGCCCCGCCGAAGGTCACCAGCGCCCGGCCCCGCGCCGCCTCGATGTTCGGCACCAGCTTGCGCCACTTGTTGCCGATCAGCTCCGGGTGGATCAGATCGTCCCGCTTCAGCAGCAGCCGCAGCCCGTGCCGGCCGAAACGATCGTCCCCGACCTCCTGCAACGGCGAGGGAAGGCACGGGGCGAACGGCTCGACACTGGTCACCCCACCATTCTCGCCCGCACCCACCCCGCCGCCCGCGCTCAGTCCGTCAGTCGCACACCGTCCGTGGGCTCGACTCGGTCCGCCCGTCGCGCTCGATAGCCGCGCTCAATCCGTGAGCCGCGCTCACCCGCCGGTCGCGCTCGCCCGCCGCCCGCGCTCGCCCGTCAGCCGCAGTCGGTCCGCCCGTCGCGCCCAGCCCGTCAGCCGCACCCGGCCCGCCGGCCGCACGCAGTCCGCCAGTCGCGCTCCACCAGGCAGTCGCATTCAGCCCGTCGGCCCCGCGCAGCGCGTAAGCCGTACTCAGCCCCTGGGCCGCGCCCTCAGTCCTTCAGTCGCTCCCTGACCCGCTCCCGTAGCCAGGTCATCGTGAAGCCGCGTGGGTCGATCTTGCCCGGCTGCCATTCCCGGTGGCCGATCACCGATCGCTCCGTCCAGCCGTGGTGCCGGCAGAGGGCCGCCGCGACCCGCTCGATCGCGTCCAGTTGCGCATGCGGCCACGGATCCTCACCGTCGCCGAGGTTCTCGCACTCGAAGCCGTAGAAGTGCCGGTTGCCGTCGGTGTTCGCCTCGTTGTCCGGCGGCAGCCCCTTCTCGGCGATCACCGCGCGCAGCACGTCGTCGTCGCCGAGCCCCGCGTGGTTGGCGCGGCCGTAGCCGACCAGGTGGACCCGGCCGTCCTTGGTGATCACGCCGTGGCACAGCGGACCCGGCAGCCCCGCACGGCCGTCCCGGCAGACCTCGACCGTGCCGGCGGCGCCCCGCGTCGCGGTGTGGTGGATCATCACCCCGTGGACCGGCCCCCAGGGACCCTTGTGGTTGCGGTTGTGCTGCCGCCAGTCGCCGACCTCGACGACCGTGACGCCCTCCCCGCGGAGTGCGTCCAGAAATCCGCTCGCGGACATGGGTGGGGCCATGACCGCCTCCTTCGCACCGTGCCGGATGGCCGCCGGACGCGGCCCTTTCGTCCTGCCTGCTTCTACCGAAACCGGACGTCCGGGACGACATCGTTCGCACACTGTGCGAGCCGATCCGGACAAGTGCCGGGCTTGAGGGGCATCGAGGGCGGCGCCGGACAAGATCCCTCTTTCTGCCCAGTCGTGCGATGATCCATTCCCGCTCTTTCGGGTAATGGCGCGACCGCGCTCCGTGATGGAAGGCTCGACCACGAGACCGGTGGCCCGTGCGATTCGGCACCGGGCATACATGGGAGGGCATTTCTTTATGTCGGTAGGCGAAGAGGTCCGCACGGAGCAGGGCAAGCCGCAGCAGTCCCTCGGCACGGCGGCCGCGCGGAACCTGGCCACCACCACCAAGTCCGTGCCGCAGATGCAGGAGATCAGCTCCCGCTGGCTGCTGCGCACACTGCCGTGGGTGGATGTACAGGGCGGCACGTACCGCGTGAACCGGCGGCTGACGTTCGCCGTCGGGGACGGCCGCATCACCTTCGTGAAGACGGGGGACCAGGTCGAGGTCATCCCGGCCGAACTCGGCGAGCTGCCGGCCCTCCGCGCGTACGAGGACGACGAGGTACTGACCGAGCTGTCCCGCCGCTGCCGCCAGCGCGACGTCGCGGCCGGTGAGGTCATCGCGTCCTTCGGCAGCCAGGCGGACGAGGTGTACCTGCTCGCCCACGGCAGGGTGGAGAAGATCGGCACGGGCCCGTACGGCGACGACTCCGTCCTCGGCGTCCTCGCCGACGGCGCCTACTTCGGCGAGCAGGCGCTCCTCGACCCGGACGCCATCTGGGAGTACACCGCACGCGCGGACACCGCGTGCACCATGCTGATCCTCAGCCGCCAGGACTTCGAGCAGGTCGCCGAACGCTCGGACTCGCTGCGCGAACACGTGCAGCACCTGCGTTCGATCCCCGATCAGCGCACCAACAAGTACGGCGAGAAGGCCGTCGAGCTGTCCGCCGGCCACAACGGCGAGCCGGACATCCCGCACACCTTCGTCGACTACGAGGCCCGGCCCCGCGAGTACGAACTGAGCATCGCCCAGACGGTGCTGCGCATCCACTCCCGCGTGGCCGACCTGTACAACCAGCCGATGAACCAGACCGAGCAGCAGTTGCGGCTCACCGTCGAGGCACTGAAGGAGCGCCAGGAGCACGAGCTGGTCAACAACCGCCAGTTCGGCCTGCTCCACAACTGCGAGTACGACCAGCGGCTCCAGCCGCACGACGGCGTGCCCAGCCCGGACGACATGGACGAGCTGCTCAGCCGCCGACGGGGCACCAAGCTGTTCCTCGCCCACCCGCGGGCGATCGCCGCTTTCGGGCGCGAGCTGAACAAGCGCGGACTGGTCCCGGAGACCATCGAGATCGGCGGCAACCGCATTCCCACCTGGCGTGGTGTGCCGATCTACCCGTGCAGCAAGATCCCCGTCAGCGAGGCCCGGACGACGTCGATCATCGCCATGCGTACCGGCGAGGCCGACCAGGGCGTCATCGGCCTGCGGCAGTCCGGCCTCCCCGACGAGATCGAACCCAGCCTCTCCGTCCGTTTCATGGGCATCAACGAGCAGGCCATCATCAAGTACCTGGTGACGGCGTACTACTCGGCGGCCGTACTGGTCCCCGACGCGCTGGGAGTGCTGGAGAACGTCGAGATCGGCCGGTGGAGGTGACGTTTCCGCACTTCGCGGCCGTGTCCGCACCGGCCGGGGCGGGTAGACCCTCGGGGGTACGCGTCCAGCCGGTGCGGGAACACAGCCGTCCGCGGACTCCGCGAGGGGGAGCCATGACCGAGTTCATGACGGAGGCCAAGGAGCGTGTCCCCGGGACACCCCGGCCCGGGCCGCACGTGTCCAGGGGCGTGGCCGGGAAAACCGTCGGCGCGAGCTGTGCCTGCGCGCACGACGGGCAGGAAGCGGTGATCCTGCTGGAGCGCACCCGGGCCGTCGTCGACCCGGAACTCCGCGCCGCGATCGAGTCGTTGCCCGGCTCCATGCGCGCCGTCGTGCTCTACCACTTCGGCTGGCAGCACGCGGACGGCACCCCGGCCGCCGGCAGCGCGGGCAAGGCCATAAGGCCCGCGCTCGTCCTCGCCGCGGCTGCCGCACTCGGTGGTACGGCGGCCAGGACCGCGGCCGTCCGGGCCGCTGCTGCGGTGGAACTGGTCCACAACTTCACGCTGTTGCACGATGACGTGATGGACCGGGACACCTCCCGCCGCCACCGGCCCACGGCCTGGACGGTGTTCGGCGACGCCGACGCCATCCTCGCCGGGGACGCCCTCCAGGCACTGGCCCTGCGGCTGCTCGCCGAGGACACGCACCCGGCGGCGCCCGCGGCGGCCGCCCGCCTCGCGGCCTGCGTCGTCGAACTGTGCGCCGGACAGCACACCGACACGGCAATGGAGCGGCGCGCCCCGGACGAGGTCACCCTCGACGAGGTGCTCGCGATGGCCGAGGCGAAGACGGGTGCGCTGCTGGGCTGCGCCTGCGCCATCGGCGCGCTCTACGCGGGCGCGTCCCAGGAGGAGGTCGCTGCGCTCGACGGCTTCGGGCGCCAGGCCGGGCTCGCCTTCCAGTTGATCGACGACGTCATCGGGATATGGGGCGACCCCGGGCGCACCGGGAAACCGGCCGGCGCGGACCTGGCCGCCCGCAAGAAGTCCCTGCCGGTGGTGGCCGCGCTGACCTCAGGAACCCCGGCGGCGGACGAACTCGCCGAGTTGTACGCCAAGCCGTACGCGGAGGGCGACGCGGACAACGGGGAGATCGCCCGCACCGCCGTGGCGGTGGAACGGGCCGGTGGCCGGGACTGGGCGCAGACCGAGGCGGCCGACCGAATGGCCCACGCCATGCAGGAACTGGCACGCGCGGTGCCGGACCCGGAAGCGGCGGACGGCCTGCTGGGACTGGCCGAGTTCGTGACCCGCCGCACCAGCTGAGTCTGCCGCCGGCGGACTCCGGCCGGACGGGCCCCGCGCATCCCCACAGTGCGCGGGGCCCGTCCGGTGCCCGGTACCCGGTGCCGAGGCGGATGCCGGAGGCGTGGCGCCCGGTCGCGGCCTACCCTGAGGACATGGGCGGCGAGGAGCATGTCTGTCCGGTCTGCGGGCGGCCCGTCGACACGGTCGTCCGGCGGCACAAGACGCTGGGCGCCTGGGTGCCGGTGTGGGGCCCCGGCCCGTGCCACGCCCCGGACTGCCCGTCCCGCACCCCACCCGATGACGCGGCCACCGCTGCCACCGGCCCCGGGGACGGCGAGGGCTCCCGGCCCGGGACGACCGTCGCGAGGAATTCAGGCGCCGGCCGCCCCGCCACGCCGTAGCGTGACCGTATGCCGAAGCTCCCGCACATCGTCCACCTTACCGAGCGTTCCCTGTGGGACGCGGCCCGAGAACGCGGCACGTACGAGGTCTCGACCCGTGGCCGCACGCTCCGGGAGGAGGGATTCATCCACTTCTCCGGCCGCGAGCAGCTCCCGCGCATCGCCGCCTTCCTGTACGGCGACTACGACGGGCCGGACGAACTGGTCGTGCTGGTCGTGGATCCCGCCCGGCTCGGCGTGCCCGTGAGGTACGAGTCCATGGAGCCGGGCGGCGAGGAGTTCCCGCACGTCTACGGCCCGGTGCCGGTCGAGGCCGTCGTCGAGGTGGAGCCCTGGAGCTGAGGGAGGAAGGACGTCAGCCGGCGGGACGCTGGAGGAACCGCAGCATGTTGCCGGCCGGGTCGCGGAAGGCGCAGTCGCGCACCCCGTACGGCTGGTCCGTCGGCTCCTGCAGGACATCCCCGCCGGCCTCGCGGACCCGCTCGTACAGCGCGTCGCAGTCGGTGGTGGTGAAGATGACCCCGCGCAGCATGCCCTTGGCGAGCAGTTCGGCCATCGCCTGCCGGTCGGCGGGGGAGGCGTCCGGGTTCGCGCCCGGCGGCTCCAGGACGACCTCCACGTCCGGCTGGAGCGGGGACCCCAGCGTCAGCCAGCGCATCCCCTCCCAGGACACGTCGTTGCGCACTTCCAGGCCCAGGACGTCGCAGTAGAAGGCGACCGCCTTGTCATGGTCGTCGACGGCGATGAAGCACTGCTTCAGTTTCAGATCCATGGGCCCACGCTAGGCGCTGCGCGAGCCGGAAGCCGGTGTGTCGGGCCGTACGACGTCCGCGGGTCCGCCGTGTGCCGGTGGCTCGTCAGCTCATGGTCCAGACGTAGGGGTCGTGGGGGACGGGTTGGCCGGTCGGGCGGGCCGCGGCCGGGCGGGGCCGGGTGGTCCGGATGCCCGAGGAGGCGGCCAGGGCCTGGACGACGTCGGCCTCCGTGACCTCGTGCGGCTCCTTCGAGGGCGCGTCCGAGCGGGCCCGGCGGGTCCTGACCAGCGCCGCCGCCTCGTCCAGCAGGCTCACGGCCGCACCGGGCAGGGCTTGATCGGGGACGTGGTCGCGGGCGAGGGCGGCGGCGGCCTCCAGGGCGTCGTCGGTGAAGCCCGCCTCGTGGTGGAACATCAGCCGGGGCCGGACGACACGGAGAATCTCCCGTACGTCGTCCTCGGGAGGCTCCTGGAGGAAGACGGGCTGCACGAGCCGTTCCAGACCGGGGTCGCGGTCCCGGCGTTCGTACTCCGCCCGGCCGCAGTCGCCGATGACGCGGACGGCGGGTTCTTCGAGCAGGGAGCGGAACAGACCGAGGGGTGTGGTCGTGCCCTCCGGGAGATGCAGGGGAGTCAGCGCGCCGTCGAGGTGGAGGATCAGCCCCCGCCGGCCGGCGACCTCGGCGAGCAGCTCGGCGATCAGCGCGCCCGCGCGGGCCCGGTGCCTAGGGTCGGCCAGCACCGCGGCGAGATCCAGCGACCGCAGGGTGCGCCCGCCCAGGCTGTCCGGGACCCGGCGCTCGGCGACGGCCCGCGCGACCCCCACGGTCACGGCCTCCTTGCCGATGCCCGGCTCCCCCACCAGGAGGGGGACCCGGCGCCGGTGCCGGGTCAGGACCTGGACCACCCGGTCGATCTCGGCGGCACGGCCGATGACCGGCACCGCGTCGCGGCCGGGGTCGCGGGTGAGCGTCTGGAGCAGGCCGGCGGACCGCAGGCGCTCCGCGATCCGGGACCGGGCCCCGCCGGTGTCGGCGCCCAGATTGCGCAGGACACCGGCCACCGTGTCGTCATCCTGGAGGAGCAGGGCGAGCAGGATGTGCACAGGCTCCACGTACCCGTGGTCGGAGGAGGCGGCCTCCTGACCGGCGATGTCGAGCGTGGCCGCCGCCTCGGCGGTGTAGTAGACGGGAGGGCGTCCCGGGTTCTTGGGCCCCTTGTCGAAGGCGGCCCGCGTCGCGTCGACGACCGCGCCGGTCGGCACCCCGAGCAACTGCTCGAACCCGGAGGCGGTGCCGCTCTCCTCGGCTTCCAGGGCGACGGCCAGCAGCAGATGCCCCGGCCTCAGGTAGTTCTGGCGGAGCAGCTCCACCTGCTCGAAGCCGACGGCCACCACCCGGTCCGCCCGCTCACTCCTGTGCGGGCTGCGGCTCTTGGCCATCGGCCGTCCCCTCCAGTGTCCCTTCCAACGTCCCTTCCATCCCCAGCAGATCGTCCCGCGCCCGTGCCGTGTGCGGATGCTCAGGGCCGAGCAGCCGCTCGCGCTCCGCCACCAGCTGCCGCAGCAACGCCAGCGCCTCCTCCCGTTCGCCGGCCGATTGTTCACCGGCCGACCGCTCGCCGGTCCGCGCGAGGTTGCGGGCCAGCATGTGCCGGGTCCGCAGGGTGTGCGGATGTTCGACGCCGAGGACCCGGCTCCGGTCGGCGAGCAGGATGCGCAGCATGCCCACGGCCTCCTCCCGGTGCCCCGCCTCGCCGAGGTTGACCGCCAGGAACTGCCGTGTGCGCAGCGTGTCCTCGTGGTCGGGGCCCAGCAGCCGTACCTGGTCGGCGAGCAGCCGGCGCAGCAGACCCGCGGCCTCCACCGGGGTGCCCGCGCCGCCCAGGCTGTGCGCGTAGGACTGCCGGGTGCGCAGGGTGTCGGCGTGCTCGGGGCCGAGGACGCGGGTCTGCTCGTCGAGGATCTTGCGCAGTTCCTCGGCCGCGCCCGTCCAGTCGCCGTCCTTGCCCCGGTCGACGGCGGCGACCTGCCGCTTGCGCAGCTCGGGGCCCGCCGTGGCGGCGAAGGCGCGGTTGATGCCGAGTGCGATGCGGTGCGCGGTGCCGCTGCCCCGGTTGAGCGGCCGGGGCAGCCCCTCGGACGCCATGACGGACTTCAGCCGCTGGTACAGGTCCTCGACCGTCAGCAGTTCCGGCCCGCCGACGACGCCCTCGCGCAGCAGCCGTATCAGCCGCCCGGAGAACGCGGTGTGGTCCTCGCCGGGCAGCGCGAGGGCCACCTGGTCGCGCTGGGCCGAGGTCATCACGTACGAGCCGGCCACGTCCAGCTGCCCGAGCCGCTCGTCCTCCGCGCCCAGCGCGTCGCCGACGGCCCGGCCGGAGAAGCAGCAGTCGAGGACGACGACCTTGGTCTCGGCGGGACTGTCCAGCACGGCGTCGCGCAGCTTGTCGTACTCCAGGGAGTTGAACTCGGGGGCGGCCCACTCGCTGTCGGGCAGCGCCAGGTACAGCTCGTGCCGGCGGCCGCCGACCAGGCCGTGACCGGCGTAGTAGACGAGCAGCAGGTCCTCGGCCTCGGCCACCGCCGACCGCAGCCGCCCTCCGACGGTGCGCAGGTCGCCGTCGTCGAGCAGCAGCGTGCAGTGCGCGGAGGGGACCAGCCCGAAGTACGGGTCGGTGAGGAGCGCGGCCAGATCGGTGAGGGTGCGATGGACGGCGGGCAGGTCCGGCAGCGCCGGGTCGGCGTACCGGCCGGCGCCGATCAGGACCAGCCGGGAGCGGTGGCGGTCGGGCAGCCGCACGTCACTCCCGCGCGTCCGGGCCCGAAGTCCCCTCGGGGTTCCCCTGTGCGGCCCCCTCCGGGGCCTCCGCCAGCGCCTCCCGCAAAAGCTCCGCCACATCCTCGGCCGCGACCCGCTTGGCGTCGATCTCCACCGTCGGCCCGCCCTCCCGACGGATCTCCAGCCGTACGTCGCTGCGCCGGGGCTGGGTGATCCAGGCGCGCAGACAGGAGGCGAGCACGGTGAGCGGGCCGCCGGCGCCGAGCAGGACGGTCACCGTGTCCAGCGCGGTGCCGAGATGCCCGTCCACCGGCTCGGACCCGGTCAGCCGGACCCGTCCGGCCAGCCCCGCGTCACCGCGCAGCCAGTCCGTCAGCGACTCCGCGTCGGAAACGGGATCCTTGCTGAGTACGGAGATGAGTGCGGTCGCCACGGTCCCCCCGAAGTCCTCGAAGTCCTCGACGCGCTACGGCGTTGAGGAGATCCAGTGTAGGGCGGGACGGGCCGGGAGTGACCGCTCGTCACAGAGGAGGACCGTACGGCGCCGGTGCTCACCAGGGCCGGCGGCGTGGCCGCGTGAACGTCCGGGCCACGCAGGTCGGGATCACCGCGCTCTCCTCGTGCGGCCGGGCCCGGTACGCGCTCGGCGTCTCTCCGACCAGCTCGGTGAACCGGGAGCTGAATGAGCCCAGCGAGGTACAGCCGACGGCGAGGCACACCTCCGTCACGCTGAGGTCCCCACGCCGCAGCAGCGACTTCGCCCGCTCAACCCGGCGTGTCATGAGATAGCTGTACGGCGTCTCCCCGAACGCCTTGCGGAAGCTGCGCTGGAAGTGCCCCGGCGACATCAACGCCCCCCGGGCCAGCTCGGCCATGTCGAGCGGCTCGGCGTACTCACGGTCCATCCGGTCCCGCACTCGCCGCAGCCGCCTGAGGTCCTCCAAGGTCACGCAACCAGAATGGCACGCCCGTTCGCCGGGCGGCCCCGTTTCCGCCCGACGGTCACCGTCACCCGGCGGTGCGCACGCTCAGGGCCGCGACCGACCAGTCGAGGGCGGGCGCGAGGGGTTCCGGGGCCGGCCAGCCGTTGACGACGGCCAGCAGCTGTGCGTACCGCTCGCGCCGGGAGTCGTTCGCGGTGCACAGCCGCCGCAGCATCCAGGGGCGCAGCCCGCTGTCGTCGGGCCGGCCGAGGAGACGCGCGCAGTCCGCGCCCAGCGCCGCGACGACGCGCTCCGCCTCGGGGGAGCAGGGGTCGATACCGCACGCGAGGGCGGCGTTCGCGTGGTCCCGGGCGAGGGCGGCCACATCCGGCCGGGGCGGCCGCCCGGTGCGACCGTCGTCCGTATGATCCTCGACCGCGCGCCGCACACCGGCGCGGAACGCCGGGTCCTCGAGCAGTTCCGCCAGCTCCACCCACGCGGCGAGCTGCTCCTCCGTGGGTGCGCCGGGCAGTTCGGGCGTGAGGGACCGGCGGGCGCCGGCGTGGGCGCCCCCGCCGCTCCCCGCGAAGACGGCGTCGAGGAACTCGCCGGTCAGTCGTCGGCGCTCGTCCTCGCCGAGCCGGGCCAGTCGGTGCATGCGTGCCATCTCCTCAGGGCCGGCCCCGCGCTCGGCCACGGCCGTCAGCACGGCCCGCCGCAGACGCAGGACGCCGATCTGTGCCTCCAGCGCGGCGGCGTGCCGCGCGGCGACCTCACCGAGCGACAGCTCCCGCTTCACGACCCGCCGGATCACGTCGAGCCCGAGCCCCAGCTCGCGCAGCGTCCGCACCAACGCCAGCCGCGCGACCGCGTCCGGGCCGTAGCGGCGGTACCCGGCGCCGCTACGGCACACGGGCGCCACGAGCCCGCGGTCCGAATAGAACCGCACGGCCTTGACCGTCAGCCCGGCACGCCGCGCCACTTCCCCGATCGCCCAGAGGGTGCCGTCATCCATGGCCCCACCCTCTTCTCTCCCCCCGGGGGAGATTCAACGGGATACCCCCTTGCTCACCGAGGCTCGTACGAGGTGGCCAGCACGGAGACGGTGACCTGATCGGGCAGCGAACCGTCACGGTTCAGGTCCGCACGGCTCAGGTGGCGCGCGCTCGGCGTCATCGCCACCAGATCCAGCGCCGCAGACCTGGGCAGGGTTGCGCAGTACTCCACCCGTTCGGTGACGCCGGCCATGAAGAACGGGGCCAGCGCCCGGTGCAGGCGCTGTTCCTTGACCGGGTCGACTGTGACCATCGCAGGCAACCGGCCGCGCAACTCGGCGAGATGCCGCCCGGTGGGACGAACCACGACCAGCCGGCCGGCCGGACGCAGCACGCGGTGGAACTCCGCCGGGTTGCGCGGGGCGAACATGTTCAGCACGACATCGGCCGCCCCGTCGCCGAGCGGGAAGGGCCGGAAGACGTCCCAGGCCACCGCGCCGGCCCGGTCGTGGGCCCGGGCCGCCGAGCGCAGCGCGCGCACCGATGTGTCCAGACCCAGCCCACGGCCACCGGGCAGCCGGTCGAGTACGCCGGTCAGGTAGTGGCCCGTGCCACACCCCACGTCCACGACCGTGGCTCGGCCGGCCACGGCGCCGGCCGCCAGCCGCGCCGAGACTTCACGGATGGGTGCGTAGGCACCGGTGGCCAGGAACCGCTCCCGGGCCAGGACCATGGCCGCGTCGTCGCCGCTGGTGGCGCGGACACCGGTCAGCAGGCCGGCGTAGCCGTGGCGGGCCAGGTCGAAGGTGTGCCCTTTCGGGCAGCGCAGCGCGCCCCGGTCGGGGCGCAGCCGACGCGTTCGGCACGTGGGGCAGCGCAGCAGATCGAGGGACAGTTCGAGGGCAGGGAAAAGCGACACGGGCACCGGAGCACTCCTGGCAGCGGAAGGGAAGAAGACCGTGCCTACGCGCGCTCAGACCGTCACCGACCTCAGCCAGGAACCGGCAGCGCCGGGAACGAGATCCACGCAGCAGGCACACCGAGGAGGGCGACGCCGCCAGGCATCGCCCTCAGCGCCTTCCGATCACAGGAAGCAGCAGTGCGGGGTGCTCATGAATGCCACGTCTTGAGTCTACGAGCGCCGGCGAACCCCTGTGTCCGGTTGGGTTGACGTTTGCCGGGCCCTCGCCGTCGAGGAGGGCTTCGAAGCCGGGGTATTCGGTGACCCGAAGGACTTCGACGTCGCAGGTCTCGTCCGTGCCTGCTACGCGGAAACGGATGGTGTCACCGAACGGCGAGGTCCTCGATGGTCTGGGTGCCCGCTGCCGCGAGCTCGAAGTACTCGCGGTAGAGGTTGAGCTCGCGGACGCGGGCGGTGCGGTCGGCCATCGGGGAGGGACGCCCCTGGGGAACGGTGCTGTGATCACGCGGCAGATCTCGGCGGCCGGACCAGCACGATGTGCCCTTCGACGCGACTGTCGACCGTGCCCACACGTTGGTGACCGACCACATCGCTCAGTGAGGGGCGTATGAGATCACCTGGCTCGGTGGCCTTATTGTCTGCCGTCGCTGAAAGCCGACGCGCTATCGGTGACGACCGCGCTCCGTGGGCTGCGTGCTCATCTGAGGACGTCGGTTTGTGGCCGGGTGAAGAAGACCGCACCCGGACCGCGGCGGGCGCCGTGTTCGGCGGCCTGCGGGCCGGGTGCGGAGAGGTAGGTAGCCGGACTCGCGAAAGTGCGGGTCTGGTGGCCTAGCCATGGATCAGGCCTTCTTGGTCTCCCAGAAGATCTTGTCGATCTGGGCGATGTAGTCCAGGGCCTTCTGGCCCGTCGCCGGGTCGGTGGACGCCTTGGCGGCCGAGAGGGCCTTCAGGGTGTCGTTGACCAGCTGGTGCAGCTCCGGGTACTTCTCGAAGTGCGGGGCCTTGAAGTAGTCGCTCCACAGGACGGAGACGTGGTGCTTCGCCAGCTCGGCGCGCTGCTCCTTGATGACGGTGGCGCGCGCCTGGTAGTGCGGGTCGTCGTTGCCGGCCATCTTTTCCTGAACGGCCTTCACCGACTCCGCCTCGATGCGGGCCTGGGCCGGGTCGTACACGCCGCAGGGCAGGTCGCAGTGCGCGCTGACCTTGACCTTGGGGGCAAACAGGCGGGAAAGCATGGAGCATTCCTTCCTCGTGATCGTCTTCTCAGGTGGGACATTACTCCCTGGGGGACTGGTTTTCGCGAGTGCCCCCTTGGGCTTAGGACAAAAGTCCAGGGTCAGACTGAGACTGGTGGAGGAACGGACCGGGGAGGTGCCGGGGATGCCGGAGCTGTCGCAGGACACCGAGCGGGGGAGGGCGGTGGCCCCCTTCGGCCTCGCCGAGGTGACGGGGCCGTCCATGGTGCCCACCCTCCGTCACGGCGACCGGCTGCTGCTGCAGTACGGGGCCGGGATCAGGCCGGGGGACGTGATTGTCCTGCGCCATCCCTTCCAGCAGGACCTGCTGGTCGTGAAGCGGGCCGTGCAGCGGCGCGAGGGCGGCTGGTGGGTGCTCGGCGACAACCCGTACGCCGGTGGCGACAGCACCGACTACGGCGTCGTACCCGAGGAGCTGATCCTCGGCCGGGCCCGGTTCCGGTACCGCCCGCGCCCCGCCGGTCAGCGTTCGCCGCTGGCGCTGGCGCGCTGGGCTTTCTCGGCCGCCCGGCCGC
The DNA here is from genome assembly GCF_040644095.1 of Streptomyces sp. NPDC047028. Classification (NCBI taxonomy): domain Bacteria; kingdom Bacillati; phylum Actinomycetota; class Actinomycetes; order Kitasatosporales; family Streptomycetaceae; genus Streptomyces; species Streptomyces sp. NPDC047028. The sequence goes on along the minus strand of NZ_JBEYVS010000007.1, from coordinate 168,970 downwards.
TGCTGTCGGACCGGTCGGCCTCCAGGCGCTTGCGGGCCCGGTAGGCGGCCACGTTGGCGCGGGTGGCGCAGCGGTCGGAGCAGTAGCGCCGGGAGCGGTTGGTGGAGGTGTCCAGGTACGCGTTGCGGCACGGCGGGGCCTCGCACAGGCCCAGCCGGTCGACGCCGTACTCGGTGAGGTGGAAGGCCAGGCCCATCGCCGCGATGGCCGCGTAGCCGGCGGTGGCGTTGGAGGGGTGGTCGGCCAGGTGCATGTGCCACAGGGGGCGGTCGTCCTCGTCCCGGTGGTCGTGGCCGGAGATCTGCGGGCTGACCGGGAACTCCAGCAGCAGGGAGTTCAGCAGGTCGACGGCCGGTGTCTCCTCGCCCCGGTCGGCCGCCTCGAAGACCGCGCGCAGCCGGGCCCGCACCGAGCGGAAGCGGGTCACGTCGGCGTCGGTGGCGCGGCGGGCCGCCGAGGCGTTGCCGCCGAACAGCTCGCGGACGGCCTCCACCGAGGTCAGGGAGTCCTTGCCCCGGGCCGGTTCCTCGGTGTTGACGAGGCGGACGGCGTAATCCGAGTAATAGGCCAGTTCCACTTGTAGTCCTTACGGAGGGGCTCTAGGGTCGTGTCTGCGGTCGGGTAACAGCCGGTCGTGCTTTCAGGGTATTACGCGGGCGAGGGGAGACGAGGTTCCATGAGCGGCAGCGGTGCGACCACGAACACGGCCACGAGCGCGACCACGAGTGCCGGGACCGACTGGGGCGCCTGGCAGGAGAGCTGGGACCGGCAGCAGGAGTGGTACATGCCGGACCGCGAGGAACGCTTCACGATCATGCTCGACATGGTCGAGGCACTCGTCGGCACGGCCCCGCGCGTGCTCGACCTCGCCTGCGGCACCGGCACCATCACCGCCCGGCTGCTCGCCCGCTTCCCCGGCGCCACCAGCACCGGCGTCGACCTCGACCCGGCGCTCCTCGCCATCGCGCGCGGCACCTTCGAGGGCGACGACCGGGTCTCCTTCGTCACTGCCGACCTCAAGGACCCCGCCTGGCCGGCGGCACTGCCGTACGGCTCCTACGACGCCGTCCTGACCGCCACGGCCCTGCACTGGCTGCACAGCGAACCCCTCGCGGCCCTCTACGGTCGGGTCGCGGAGCTGGTCCGCGACGGCGGTGTCTTCATGAACGCGGACCACATGATCGACGACAGCACGCCCCGGATCAACGCGGCGGAGCGCGCCCAGCGGCACGCCCGCATGGATCAGGCCAAACGCGACGGCGCCCAGGACTGGGCCGCGTGGTGGCGGCTCGCCGCCGAGGACCCGGTCCTCGCCGGGCCGACGGCCCGCCGCTTCGAGATCTACGGCGAACACGCGGACGGTGACATGCCGCCCGCGGCGTGGCACGCGCGCGTGCTGCGCGAGAAGGGCTTCGGCGAGGCCCGGCCCGTGTGGTGCTCCCCCTCGGACACCCTGCTGCTGGCCGTCAGATGAGCCGCACGTGAGAGGGGCGGTACGGAGATCTCCGTACCGCCCCTCTCGCCGTACCCCTACCGCGCGTACCGGGTCAGAGCACCTTCGACAGGAACGACTTCGTCCGGTCGTGCTGCGGGTTGGTCAGCACGTCGCGCGGGTGGCCGGACTCGACCACCACGCCGTCGTCCATGAAGACCAGCGAGTCGCCGACCTCGCGGGCGAAGCCCATCTCGTGCGTGACCACGATCATCGTCATGCCGTCCTCAGCCAGGTCCCGCATGACGTCGAGGACCTCGCCGACCAGCTCCGGGTCGAGGGCCGAGGTCGGCTCGTCGAACAGCATCAGCTTCGGCTGCATCGCCAGCGCGCGGGCGATGGCGACACGCTGCTGCTGGCCACCGGAGAGCTGCGCCGGGTAGTGGCCCGTACGGTCCCCGAGGCCCACCCGGTCCAGCAGCTGCTGGGCCCGCTCGCGGGCGACCGCCTTCGACTCCCGCTTGACCTGGACCGGCGCCTCCATGACGTTCTCCAGAGCCGTCATGTGCGGGAACAGGTTGAAGCGCTGGAACACCATGCCGATGTCCCGCCGCTGGGCGGCGACCTCCTGCTCCTTCAGCTCGTAGAGCTTGTCGCCCTTCTGCCGGTAGCCCACCAGCTGGCCGTCGACGTAGAGCCGGCCGGCGCTGATCTTCTCCAGGTGGTTGATGCACCGCAGGAAGGTGGACTTGCCCGATCCGGACGGACCGATGAGGCAGAACACCTCACGCGTGTTCACCTCCAGGTCGATGCCCTTGAGGATGTGCGCGAGCCCGAAGGACTTGTGCACGCCCTCGGCCCGGACCATCGGCTGACCGCTCGCGCCCTTGGAGACGCCGCCCAGGTCGTCCTTGCTCAGACTGCTCATCGGGCCACCTCCGGGCGGCGGAACGAACCGAACATGCGGAGGTTCTTCTTCAGGCGCTGGAACGGGGTCGGCGGCAGGCTCCGCGAGGAACCGCGGGCGTAACGGCGCTCCAGGTAGTACTGGCCGATGCTGAAGACCGTGGTCAGCATCAGGTACCAGATCGACGCCACGAAGTACATCTCCACGACCGCCAGCGAGGTGCTGGAGATGTCCGTGGCCCGCTTCAGCAGCTCGGGGAACTGGACCACGTAGGCCAGCGAGGACGTCTTGAGCATGTTGATGTACTCGTTGCCGGTCGGCGGCACGATGACCCGCATCGCCTGCGGCAGGATGACCCGGCGCAGCGTCTTGCCCTGCGTCATGCCGAGGGCGTGCGAGGCCTCCGTCTGGCCGAGGTCGACCGACTGGATGCCGGCCCGGACGATCTCCGACATGTACGCGGCCTCGTTCAGGCCGAGACCCAGCAGGGCGGCCAGGAACGGCGTCATGACCTGGTTCATCTCGTCCTTGTAGAACCCCAGGTTCAGGATGGGGAACACGAGCGCGATGTTGTACCAGAGCAGCAGCTGCACCAGGACCGGCGTGCCGCGGAAGAACCAGACGTAGAACCAGGCCACGGTGCTCGTGACCGGGTTCGACGACATCCTCATCACCGCGAGGATCACGCCCAGGCCGAGACCGAGCGCCATGGCGAGCACCGAGATGTACAGCGTGTGCCAGGCGCCGGACAGGATCGTCCCGTCCGTGAGGTAGTCCGGGACGATGCTGTAGTTGATCTTCGCGTTGGAGAACGCGATCCCGATCAGCACGAGGATCGCGATGACCACCACGGCCGCCACCCAGCGGCCGTAGTGGCGGACCGGTATGGCCTTGATCTGCTCCGGCGGCACCATCGGCGCCGGAGCCTTGTCGACAGTGTCAGTCACGATGACTGCCCTTCAGTGTTGCCCGAGGCTCAGGAGCCGCCGTTGATCTTCGCCTCGGTCACCGCGCCGTCCGTGACGTTCCATTTCTGCATGATCTTCGCGTAGTCGCCGTTCTTGATGATGGCGTTCATGGCCGCCTGGAGGGCGTCGCGGAGCTGGGTGTTGTCCTTGCTGACGGCGATGCCGTACGGGCCCGCCTCGACCTGGTCGCCGACGACCTCGAAGTCCTTGCCGCCGCCCGAGGTCTTGGCGTTGTACGCCGCGACGGGGAAGTCGTTCAGGTCGGCGACCGACGCGCCCTGCTTCAGGCGGAGCAGCGCCTCGGGGTCGGTGTCGAAGGTCTGCAGCTTGATGGCGCCCTTGCCGTCCTTCTCGCACTTCTTGCTCTGCGTGCGGGCGACGCCCTCGGAGGTGGTGCCCTTCTGCAGCGCCACGACCTTGCCGCACAGGTCGTCCAGCGACTTGACGCCCTTGGGGTTGCCCTTCTGGACGAGGATCGAGGTGCCCGCGGTGAAGTAGTCGACGAAGTCGACGCCGTTGCCGACCTTCTTGCCGTTGGCGGAGTCGATGCCGTTCTGGCGGTCCTTGGTGTCGTTCATCGCTGACATGATCACGTTGAACCGCTTGGCCTGCAGACCCACGATGAGCTGGTCGAACTTGCCGTTCTGGAAGTCGAACCGCACGCCCAGCTGCTTGCCGAGGGCGTCCGCGACGTCCGGGTCGATGCCGACGGCCTTGCCGCTCTGCATGTACTCGACGGGGGCGTAGGAGATGTCGGAGCCCACCTTGATGACGCCCGCCTTGCGGATGTCGGCGGGGAGCTTGGCGGCGAGCGGCGCCGAGGCGGACGAATTGGAGCCGCTGTCGCCGCTCTTGTCGGTCTGGTCACCGCAGCCGGTGAGAATCATCGTGCCTGCGACCGCGAGCGCAGCAACCGCGACAGTGCTGGTGCGGGCGGTCGTACGACGGGTGGAGCTTGCGGTCATCGTGGGTTCCTCCGGCGGATGGGAAGAGTTGCCGATGGGTCGACGGAAACACACACCTTCGGGTGTCGCGACCTCGTGGGTTTACGGCATCTTGCCATTCGGACTACGCCATCCAGGTGAGTCGCCATGTCAAAATCGGATAACGGGTGACCCCCGACCGCCGTGATGTCGGTCCAGCCAGGCCCACCAAGGCCGCACCATCTGCGGAACGCCGGCATTCCGGCCGGAAAATCTTCGGGCGATCTCACGATGTGGGCAATCGTTGCATGATGCATCGGTTACTGAACGGTCACATGTCACAGGACGTCAGCGGGTGTCAGCCTCATGTCACCCTCGTGTGGCCTTCTGGTTCCCAGTGTGACCTTGCACCTAATGGACTCGTCGCGGGTGCCGTCCGTCCGGTAAGAAGGTTCTTTACACCCCTCATCCGGGGCTCAGGGCGCGTGTGCGGCGCGCCCGTCGCGTATGTGCCCGTCCGTATCAGGCAATCGGGCCGTGCGCGGTGCCCGCCCACCCCTCACCAGGAGTGGTCGACCCTCAAATCATGCATACCTAAGGGGTACAACAAAGTGGCAGCGGAGATCGTCAATCCTCGCAGCGACAGTGCGGATCAGGACGGGGCCGAGCCCCTCGATTCCTTCGATCCGGTGTTCGCGCTGCACCGCGGAGGCAAAATGGCCGTGCAGGCCACGGTGCCGGTCCGCGACAAGGACGACCTTTCCCTCGCGTACACGCCCGGTGTGGCGCGCGTGTGCACCGCGATCGCCGACCAGCCCGAGCTGGTCAACGACTACACGTGGAAGTCCTCGGTCGTGGCCGTCGTCACCGACGGTACGGCCGTGCTGGGCCTCGGGGACATCGGTCCCGAGGCCTCCCTCCCCGTGATGGAGGGCAAGGCGATCCTCTTCAAGCAGTTCGGCGGCGTCGACGCGGTCCCGATCGCGCTCGACTGCACGGACGCCGACGACATCGTCGAGACCGTCGTCCGGCTCGCCCCGTCCTTCGGCGGAGTGAATCTGGAGGACATCTCGGCGCCCCGGTGCTTCGAGATCGAGCGCAAGCTGCAGGAGCGCCTCGACATCCCGGTCTTCCACGACGACCAGCATGGTACGGCCGTCGTGACGCTGGCCGCGCTGCGGAACGCGGCGCGGCTGAGCGGCCGGGAGATCGGGCAGCTGCGGGCCGTCATCTCGGGCGCCGGCGCGGCCGGTGTCGCCATCGCGAAGATGCTGGTCGAGGCCGGCATCGGGGACGTGGCGCTGGCGGACCGCAAGGGCATCATCTCGGCGGACCGGCAGGACCTCACGCCGGTCAAGAGCGAGGTCGCCTCCTTCACCAACAAGGCCGGCCTCACCGGTTCGCTGGAGGACGCCCTCGCGGGCGCCGACGTCTTCATCGGCGTCTCCGGCGGTACGGTCCCGGAGGCGGCCGTCGCCTCCATGGCCGAGGGCGCGTTCGTGTTCGCCATGGCCAACCCGAACCCCGAGGTGCACCCGGACGTCGCCCACAAGTACGCGGCGGTCGTCGCGACCGGGCGGTCGGACTTCCCGAACCAGATCAACAACGTGCTGGCGTTCCCCGGGATCTTCGCGGGCGCGCTGCAGGTGCGGGCCTCCCGGATCACCGAGGGTATGAAGATCGCCGCCGCGGAGGCGCTGGCCGCCGTGGTCGGCGACGATCTCGCCGCCGACTACGTGATCCCGTCGCCGTTCGACGAGCGGGTCGCCCCCGCCGTGACCGCGGCCGTCGCCGCGGCCGCCCGAGCGGAGGGCGTCGCCCGCCGGTAGTACCGGACAGCGTCCCGATGGCCCCGCCCGTCCGGGCGGGGCCATCTTGTCTTCCCACCCTCCCGGCCGACCCCGACCGGGTGACGCCCGGACCTCTTGGGGCCGGCCGGGGCCCTGGCCGGAGGCCGGGGGAGGGAAAGTCATGGCAGGGGCCGCTGGGCCGGGTGGGTGTGGTTGTGCAAGAGGGTATGTGTCACAGGGGGCCCTGGTTCCGCCGGCCGGGGTGCGCACCTATGGTCGAGCCATGTTCGCTGTCTACGCCGCCCGAATCGACCGCGACCAGCCGCTCTCCGGCCTTGAGTTGGGGGACCGTCCGGCCCCCGAGGCCCGCCCCGGCTGGAGCACCGTGAACGTCCGGGCCGCCTCCCTCAATCACCATGACCTCTGGTCCCTGCGCGGCGTGGGCCTCGCCGAGGACAAGCTGCCGATGATCCTCGGCTGCGACGCCGCCGGTGTCGACGAGGACGGCAACGAGGTCGTCCTGCACTCCGTCATCGGCCAGTCCGGCCACGGTGTCGGCGCCAAGGAGCCCCGCTCCATCCTCACCGAGCGCTACCAGGGCACCTTCGCCGAGCAGGTCGCCGTGCCCACCTGGAACATCCTGCCCAAGCCCAAGGAGCTGTCCTTCGCGGAGGCCGCCTGCCTGCCGACCGCCTGGCTGACGGCGTACCGGATGCTGTTCACCAACGCCGGTGTACGGCCCGGTGACTCCGTCCTCGTGCAGGGCGCCGGCGGCGGTGTCGCCACCGCCGCGATCGTCCTCGGCAAGGCGGCCGGCCTGCGGGTCTTCGCCACCAGCCGGGACGAGGCGAAGCGGAAGCGGGCGCTGGAACTCGGGGCCTTGGAGGCCGTGGAGTCCGGCGCGCGGCTGCCCCAGCGGGTGGACGCCGTCATCGAGACCGTCGGCGCCGCCACCTGGTCCCACTCGGTGAAGTCCCTGCGGCCCGGCGGCACGATCGTCATCTCCGGTGCCACCAGCGGTGACCGGCCCTCGCACGCCGAGCTGACCCGGGTCTTCTTCCTCGAACTGAAGATCGTCGGCTCCACGATGGGCACCAAGGACGAGCTGGAGGACCTGCTCTCCTTCTGCGCCGCCACCGGCATCCGCCCGGTGATCGACGAGGAACTCCCGATGGACCGGGCCCGCGAGGGCTTCGAGCGGCTTGCCGCCGGTGAGCAGTTCGGGAAGATCGTCCTCACCAACGGCTGAGTCCGCTCGGGGCGACTTCGGCGGCGGGCCCGGTGATCCGTCAGGGAGCACCGGGCCCGCCGCCTGGTCCCGGCCGGCGGCGGCCGGTCACACTTTCGGGGCGCGCAGTATCGCCCCGATGTGCGCCGCCGCCGTCGACAGGTGCCGGCGGGCGTCACGGAACTGGTCGGCGGTGACCCCGTGGTCGCGGGCCGCGTCCCGGATGTCGTCCCGGAAGCGGTCCAGGAGACGGTCCAGGTCACGGACCGGTTCGCTCGAGGGGTCGTCATGGGCCCAGGACGGCTCGTACGCCGCCGGGAAGTCCTCCGGGGTCGCCGAGTAGGCGGGCTCCGCGTCCGGGGTCTTCCGGTGGGCGTCCGGTTCCCCCGGGCGGCCGAAACCCCAGTCCTTGCCGAACTCCTTGCCGGCCTCCTTCCCGAACTCGCCGAACTCCTTGGCCAGTTCGGTCAGCCCCTCGCGCACGCCCGTCGGCCAGTCACCACGGGTGAAGTGGTCCTGGACGCGGTCCTGGACCCGCCGGGCGATGCGCTGCATCTCCTCCTGCGCCTGGGCGCGGGCCTGCGTCTGCGCTTCCTGGGCCTGGCGGCGGGCCCGCTGGGCCTCCTCGCGGGCCCTGCGGCTCTCGTCCTTGGCGCGGCGGGCCTGCTCCTTCCACTCCTGCTTGACCCGGCGCATCTCCTCCTTGGCGGCCTTCCAGGACTCCTTGTCGCCGAGGTCGCCGAGGCCGCCGAGGTCGCCGTAGTCCCCGAAGGGGCCCGCCCCGGCGCCGGCCGCCTTGGTGCCGCCGCTGCGGGCCTCGGAGGCCGCCGCGCGCATCTCACGGCGCAGGTCGCCGGCCGCGCCGCGCACGTCGGCCCTTATCTCGGCGGCGAGTTCCGCGACCGACTCGCGGATCTCCAGCTCCAGGTCGGCCAGTTCACCGCTGCGGTCGGCCAGCTCGGCGCGGCCGGCGTCGGTGATCGCGTACACCTTGCGGCCGCCCTCCGTGGTGTGCGTGACCAGGCCCTCGGCCTCCAGCTTGGCCAGCCGGGGGTACACCGTGCCCGCCGAGGGGGCGTACAGGCCCTGGAAGCGCTCTTCGAGGAGCCTGATCACCTCGTAGCCGTGGCGCGGGGCCTCGTCGAGCAGCTTGAGGAGGTAGAGGCGCAGGCGGCCGTGGGCGAAGACGGGAGGCATGTCAGAGCACCTTCTTGTCGGTCGTGCCGCCGGCCGGGGCGTCGGGGCCGGCCTCGGTGGACTCGGCGGTGGGTTCCGTGCCGTCGGATTCCCGGCCGGAGCCCGAATCGTCTCCGGCGGGGGCCGGCGGACCGGACACCGGGGCGGTGGGCTGCGCCGGGGCGGGGCGGAACGGGGGCGCGGTCTCCCAGGCGGCGTCCCCGTCGTCCTCCGCCGAGGGCCGGCTGAGCAGGGCGATCGAGCCGGAGACGGTCGTCGCCCGGAGCTTGCCGTTGCCCTGGCCGAGGCGTCCGGTGATCTTGTGGGCGCCCCACTGGCCGTGCACCTTCAGGCCCTCGAAGGCGTTGGAGATCGTGCCGCTCGCGGTGTTCGCCCTGACGTCCGCGTCCGCCGGGTGCGGCAGCCGGATGGCGATCTCGCCGGACACGCTGGTCAGCCGCACATCGGTCGGGCCGTCCGGATCGAGGTCGATGATCATGGAGCCGCTGACGGAGTCGGCGCGGACGGAGGGGCCCGAGCCCTCCACCACGGTCAGATCGCCCGAGACCGAGTTGAACCGCAGATCGCCGGTGACCGCCTGGGCCTCCAGATTGCCGGACACGGTGTCGGCCTTGACCGGGCCGGAGAGCCCGACCAGCGTGGTGTCACCCGTGACTCCCTGGACCGCCGCCCGGCCGCGCAGCCCGGAGACCACCGCCGCGGCGCCGACCACGCCCACCTCCACGTGCGTGTCGGCCGGAACCGCGAGGGAGACCACCGCGCTGCGGCGCCAGCCCCTGCGGTCGAGCCATTTGAGGAAGCCCTTCCATGGCAGGTCGTCGTACGCCACCGTGAGCGTGCCGCCCTTCTGGGTGACCACCAGGGGTGGGCCCTCGAGGTCCGAGACCTCCAGCCGGGCGGAGCACTCCTCCGTGCCCACGACGTTCACCGTTCCGTTGACGATGCGCACGTGCAGGTCGTGCACGGGGGTGTCGAAGGTGAGCTTCTGGGGCTCGGCGACGGACCACTCGGACATGGTGACCTCCTCGGCCGGACAATGCGGCGGCGGGAAAGGGTGGGACGACGCGCCATATCGCGTCCTCCGGGAAACACGATATATCGCGGTCACGGAAAGTCAAGTCACCCTTTCGGAGGGACGCGACCGGCGCCGACCGGGAGGCGGACCCACCCCACGGCATTGCGTAGGCTGGGCGTGACCCGACACCGGCCGGACGCCGCAGCACGCAGGAGAGAGACGCCCATGTACTTCACCGACCGTGGCATCGAGGAGTTGGAGAAGCGACGGGGCGAGGAAGACGTCACCTTCGAGTGGCTGGCCGAGCAGCTGCGGACCTTCGTCGATCTCAACCCGGACTTCGAGGTGCCCGTCGAGCGCCTGGCCACCTGGCTCGCCCGGCTCGACGACGAGGACGACGAGTAGTCACCGCCGTACCGGGTCCACCGGACGCCACCGAAGATTGACGAGTAGTCACCGTTCCCGGTACCGATCGGCAACCTCCGGAGTTAGCCTGCTGCTCCCATTCAGCGAACGGGGGCGTCATGGCTGGTGGAGTCGAACGCATACGGCTCGACGACGGAACCGTCGTCTGGGCCCGGATCGGAACGGCCGGTGAGAGCCGCCCGGACACCGGCATCGACACCGACGACGGCGGTGGCTTCTGGGACACGGGCCTCGGGGACCGCGTCATCGACCTGGCCGACGGACTCGCCGGCACCGTCGGCGGCGTCGTGCGCTCCCTGCGCGCCGGTCTGGACACCGCCGCCCCCGTCGAGGTGGCCGTCAGCTTCGGCATCGAACTGACCGCGCAGTCCGGCAAGATCGTGAGCGCCATCGCGGAGGGCGGCGGCCGGTCCTCCCTGAACGTGTCCCTGACCTGGACCGAACCCGCCGGCACCCCCGGCGCCTCCGGTCCGGCTCCCGCCGGCGACGGCGCGGACGCGGGGGCCGTACCGTCCGGATCCCCGGCCCCCGGCGTCGTATGAGCGCCTTCGACGAGATGGTGCGCCCCTCCCTCGCACGCATCGGCGCACCGGCCGAAGGGTATGCAACGGACCATGACGCGTACTGGGGATCGGGCTTCTTCATCGCCCCGGGATGGCTGCTGAGCTGCGCGCACGTCGTGGGGAAGGGGGGAGCCGCGGTGTGCCGAGGGGAGAGCGCGATGAGCGTGACCTGGCAGGAGCGCACCGCCGCCGGCGCCTGGGAGGAACGGGCCGGGACAGGGGTCGCCGTGCTGCTCGCGCCCGGCCCCGACTCCCCGCGGGCGTTCCGCGACCCGTGGCCGTTCCCCGACCTCGCGCTCGTACGGGTGAGCGGCGCCGACGACGTGCGCTGTCTCTGGCTGAGCGACCGGGAACCCGGCGCCCGCGCCCCCGTCGGGCTGTACGGCTGGTCCCTGCAGACCGGTGAACTGGGCATACGGCACGGCACCGGTGAACTCTCCGGCTCCGACGCGCGGGCGCTGCTCCTCGGCGGCAGCCTGCCGATCGGCGGCCTGTCGGGCGGCCCCGTGCTGGACCTTCGGCACGGCTCCGTCATCGGCGTCATCAAGGGCCGCCGGCGGGAGGAAGGGGTCGCCGTACCGGTCACCGCGCTGCACGAACTCTTGGACCTGAGGGAGGGCGCGCGCGTGCTGCGCGAGGTGCTGCGCGCGCACGACCGGCACCACCTCCGCCTCCTCGACGACCCGTCGCCGTACGCGAACTGGACCAGCATCCAGACCGCCCTGCCCGGCCACGTGCCCGCCGTCTCCGGCATCACCGCCGGTCTGCGGGCCCGTCTCTACGGTCATCTCGCCGAACTGCCGCCACCGGCCGGCGCCGGTGAGGTCGTCCACCTCGTCGACGAGGTCAAGGAGCAGGTGCGGGGCGAACGGCTGCGCTCGCTGGTCCTCCAGGACGTACGGACCTGGCGGGAGGGCGCCGGACTGCTGTACGGGCTGCGCACCCTGGACCCGGGCGGCGGCGGCACCCTCGTCGACCTCGACGCAGTCCTGCTGTACGCGGCGAAAGTGCTGCGCACCAGCCTGCGGGAGCGGCCGCGGCAGACAGACCCCGAGCGGCTGCGCGCATTCGCCGAGTGGATCACCGGCCAGGCCGACGGCCACCGCCACTGGGCGGTGGGCGAGGCGATACGCGGACTGCTGGAGGGGGTGGCCGGCGGACTCCCCGGGGACACGGACGTGCCCACCGGCGGATACGACGGCTACGGCCACGGCTACGAAGGCCATGGTGACGGCGGTGTGGGCGGGCTGCCGTCCCCGCGCGAACCGGAAACCCCGGTTCCGGCACGGCCGTTGTCCGCCCTGCCGGGGCCCGCACCCGCGCCCGCGACGCCGGTGCCCGCGGTGCCCGTCCCCGCAACTCCCGCCCTCGGGACGCCTGCCCCCGTAACTCCCGTCCCCGGGACAGCGGTCCCGGTGCCCGCGTCCCCGGGCTCCGGACCGGCGCTCATACCCACGCCCGCGACCCCGGCGCCCGCACCACCGGCAGAGGTGCCCGTCACCGCCCCCGCCGGCCCCACCGTCACCACCCGCACCGACGTCCTCGTCAAGATCGGCGCGCCGATGTACGACGGCCGTTACCCCTGGCGGGTGCAGCTCCTCTACGACGGTCAGGACGTCACCCCCGTCGACGGCGACGACCGCGGCGTGCGGGCCGAGGGGCTGGCCGGTGCGCTGCGGGAGCCGTTGGCACGGGCGCTGAGCCTCGGCGACCACGGCGAGCACCTGGCCGGGATCGAGGTGTTCCTGCCGCGCAAACTCTTCGACCTGCCGGTCGACGAGTGGCAGTTGGTGCCCGGCACCGGCGTCCCCGCCGGCAACTCCTCCTGGGCCGACGGCGACGGCGACGCGGACGACGACTTCGTCGACGAGCGGTCCATGCCCCTCGGCCTGCGCCGCACCGTCGTCATCAGGGACGTACGCCGCAGCGACCGCTCGCCCTCCCCGGAGTGGCGCCGGCGCTGGCACGGCGTGTGCAAGGGACCGCTCGCCCACGCCGCGCTGCACGGGCGGCCCCCCGAGGAAGGCCACCCCGCCGGGCCGCGCCCCACCGGCACGTACCCGTACTACGGCGCCCTGACGGCCCTGGACGACGCCTGCGTCCCGGTCTACTGCGGACCGGCCGGCAGCGGGGAGGGGCAGGCGGCGATGAAGGACGCGCTGATGGCCGGGCACTCCGTGGTGCTGTGGCGGCGCGACCGGCACGACCACGGCGAGTGCGCGGACTTCCACCGGCAGGCCGCCGCCCTGCTGACGGCCGCCCGGCACGCCGACGGGCTGCACGGTCCCGTCCGCGACCTGCGGATACGGCTGGCCGACCCCGGCACAGCTGACGCGCAAGGCCTGCGCGGCAAACTCGCCGTGCTGTTCGACCCGCCGGACCGGCCGTCGTACGGAACGGAGGCCATGCGACCGCCACCCCTCGCCGCCCCCGGCGGCTGACCCGGGGCCCGGGCACTCACCGGACTTATCGTCAACTCACACTCGGATCAAGGGCGTTCGTGCACAACGAAACGGGAACGCCGGGCACGTCGCACCTCGGCAGGCACGGCCGGTGGCGGTAGCCTCGTACGTCGAACGGCCGGACCCGCTGCATGATCACCAGAGCCGGGAGGAGCCCAAGGTGAACGACTGGCGGATCTACCGCGGAGTGGGTCAGCCGCACGACGGCGTACGGCGGTTGCCGGCGCCGCCGCCCTGGCGCGACTTCGCCGCCTCCCGGGAGGGCGGGGAGTCCGGCCCCGAGGACCCCAGCAGCGCCCGCCGGCTCGGCGTCCGCCGCCGCATGGTCGAGAGCTACGCGCCCCGGCCCGCCGAGGTCGACGCCGTGAACGCGGCCCTCTACCTGCGCCGGCCCCTGCTGGTCACCGGCAACCCGGGCACCGGCAAGTCGACCCTCGCCTACGCGATCGCGCACGAACTCGGCCTGGGCCGGGTGCTGCGCTGGCCCATCGTCAGTCGTACGACCCTTCAGGACGGCCTGTACCGGTACGACGCGATAGGCCGCCTCCAGGACGTGCAGCTGGAGCGCGCCCGGGGCGGGGACGGGGCGGCGCAGGCCGCGCCCGGCATCGGCTCGTACATCCGCCTCGGTGCGCTCGGCACCGCGCTGCTGCCCGCTGCCGAGCCGCGCGTGCTGCTCATCGACGAACTCGACAAGAGCGACCTCGACCTGCCCAACGACCTCCTGAACACTTTGGAGGAAGGCGAGTTCTCGGTACCCGAGCTGGAGCGGCTGGCCGACCGGGAACCCGTCGTGGAGGTGCTCACCGACGACGGTGAACGGGTCGCCGTGCACGGCGGGCGGGTCGCCTGCACCGCGTTCCCGGTGATCGTGCTCACCTCCAACGGCGAACGCGACTTCCCCGCCCCGCTGCTGCGCCGCTGCGTCCAGCTGGAGCTGGACCCGCCCGGCGAGGAACAGCTCACCGCCATGGTCGAGGCCCACCTCGGCGCGGAGGGCGTGGCCGCGGGCGCCGATCTGATCCGCCGGTTCCTGGAGCGCGAACCCGGCGAGGTGCTCGCCGCCGACCAGCTCCTCAACGCACTCTTCCTCACCCAGCACGACCCGCGGGCGCAGAGCCTCACGCGGGAGCGGATCGCCGAGATGCTCATGCAGCCGCTCGACCGTACGAGGTGAGGGACGGATGCCCGGGATGCGCCTGGACGAGCTGATCGGCAAGCTGCGCCAGGGCGGTCTCGACCCCACCGTAGAGGACGTGGCCGACGCGGTCTGGCTGGCCCGGCGGCTCGGCGAGGCGGGGGCGGAGACGGCGGCCGAGGCGGGGGCATCGGCCGAGGCGGGGGCGTCGGCCCGTGACGCGCCGGGGCCGGCGCGACAACGCCCATCCACCGCAGGCGAGTTACCGTCCGGCTCCCCGGCGCCGCCCGATCCCGCTCCGCCGCCGTCCGGCGCGGACGGCCCGGCCGCCCACGTCCCCCTCCACACCCCCGGACCCGCCCCGCGTCCCGGCCTCCCCTCCACGCCGTCCGACGGCGCCCCCGCCGCGTTCCCCGTCCGCGCGCCCTCCGCCGGCGCCCTGCCCGGCCTGCTCGGGCTGGAGAAGGCGCTGCGCGCGCTCGGCCGCTACCGGGTTGGGCCCGCCAGGGTCCAGGACGAGCGGATCGACGAGGAGGCCACCGCCGAACGCGCCGCCGCCAGCGGCATCCTGCTTCCCGTCACCCGCCCCGGCCGCCGCCGGCGCTGTGACGTCCAGCTGCTCATGGACACCGGGCCCGCCATGGCCGTGTGGGGGCGGCTCGTCGAGGAACTGCGCCAGGCCTGCCAGCAGTCCGGCGCGTTCGCCTCCGTGCGCGTCCACCATCTGTACGCCGACGACTCCGGCGCCCCCGTCGTCGGTACGACCGCCGGGCCCGGCCGGCACACCCGGCTGCGCTCGGCCGACGAGCTGCACGACCCCACCGGGCGCCGGATCACCTTCGTCATCAGCGACTGCGTGGGGCCGCTGTGGCAGAACGGCACCGCGCAGCGGCTGCTGCACGCGTGGCCGCGCACCGCCCCGCTGGCCGTCGTCCAGCCGCTGCCGCCTCGGCTGTGGGGCCGCACCGCGCTGCCCGCCGAGCCCGGGGTGCTCGTCCGCGCCGCGGAGGTGGGCGGACGCATGGAGTTCCTCCCCGACGACGAGCCCTGGGAGGAGCCGGCACCCGACGCCCGTCCGGTACCGGTGCTGCAACCCACCCCGGAGGCCTTCGGGGCCTTCGCCCGGCTGCTCGCGGGCACCGGGCCCACCACCGAACGCGCCTGGGCCGGCGTGACCCGCCCCGGCACGGCGGCCGCGGCACCCGCTCCGTCGGCCGCACCGCGCAGCGAGGACGACCTGCTGCGCGCCTTCCGCGCCGGCGCCTCACCCGGCGCGCTGCGCCTCGCCGTCTACCTCGCCGCCGCCCCGCTCACCCTGCCCGTGATGCAGCTCGTCCAGCGGGCCATGCTGCCGGACACCGGGCCGATGGAACTGGCCGAGGTCCTGCTGGGCGGATTGCTCCGGCAACTGCCCGGCACCGACGACCAGCCCTGCTTCGTCTATCCCGGCCGGGTGCAGGATCTGCTCCTCGCCTCCCTCGACCAGGACACCGCCGGGCTCGTCCTCAAGCACTGCTCCGCGTATGTGGAGCGGCACTTCGGCAGGGGCACGCGCAACTTCGCCGCCCTCGCCGCGGCCCGGCTGGCCGACCACGGCCCGGCCTCCGGGGCCGTACCCGGCGGGGCGGCCGGCCAGCAGGGCGGTGGCAACGTGGAGGCCGAGCTGTTCGCCCGCATCCCTGCCCGCGTCCTGCGCTTCTACCTGCCCGAGCTGGTCCCGCCCGACCCGCTCACGCAGGCGGAGCGGCTGCTCGACCAGTGGCGGCGCCTGGGCGACCCCGAGATACTGCGGCACGCCCGCGACCACGCCCGTGCGGCGGCGGAGGCCTCCGGCACCGGGGGCCCGCCGGACTCCGGGGCCCGGGTCCGTCTCGTCCTCGGCCGCGTCCTGCGCGCCGAGGCGGGTACGGCGGCGGCCCGCGCCGCGGGGCAGCGCGCGGCCCTGCTCCGCGAGGCCGTCGCCGAACTCGCCGCCGCCCACGCGTCGGCCCCCGCCGACACCCGCGAACAGGCCGACGCAGCCCTGGAACTGGCCGCCTGCCGCCGCGACCTGTGGCACCTCACCGCCGAACCGGACCACCTCACATCGGCCCTGACCGCCCTGGACCCCACGACCCCACCCTGGCCGACGGTGACCGCCCGGGCCCGGACCTGGCTCGCGGAGAGGGCGAGGCCGGTCAACGCGGCCGGCTACGACGACACCGGCGAGCGCCACGGCTCCGCCCGGGGCGACGACGAGGACGACCGTGCCCGATCGGGCGGCGCTCCTCGCGGGCAGGACGGCTCCGGCGACGTCGGTGGAATCGCCCCGCGCGACATCGTCGAGGACGCGGGCGAGCGGGGCGGCTCCGCCGGGCCTTTCGGCGGCGAGGCGGAGGGCGACGGCGGCCGGAGCCGGGAGCGCTCCGGTGACCTCGGCGGGGCTGCTCCGCGTGGTGCGGGGGAGCCGGGAGGCTCTGCCGGGCCGTTCGGTGACGGGCGGCGTGGTCTGTCCGTGCCGGGGGATGCCTTCGAGCAGGTGCAGGCGTCTCGGCGCGGTCCCGACGAGACCCCGCGAGATGACGTGCGGGCGGGACCGGGCGGGCCGGCCGGCGGCAGCGGGGGCGGTCAGGGAGACGCGCCGGTGCCCGGTGGTGCCTCGGGTGAGCCTGCCGCTGCCCGCCACGGCACCGCCGTCGACGCGTCCGTGCTCCCACCCGCGCCCTGGGTCGTCGTCGCTCACCGTTCGCGGCTGCTGACGCGCGGGCGGATTCTGCTGGACCTGCGACGGTCGGGTGCCGCCATCCCCGAACTCCGGGAGGCCTGTGCCGTGTTGGATGTCGAGGGGGGCGAGGACGCCGTACGTGGGAGGGCTCTGCTGGATCTGGCGCGGGCGCTGCGCGGGGCCGGGGCCGACGACGGGGAGACGCGGGCGGCGCTGGAGCGGGCCGAGCGGGCCGCGGGGGACGACCCCGCCCTGCTGGTGCCCTGTCTCGCCGCCTCGGGCGCGTTCCACGACTCGGCCGGGGAGGCGGACCGCGCGGACGCGGCCTACGAGCGGGCCGTGCGGCTGGCGCCCGCCGACAGCGCGGTGCGGGGCCGGCTGCTCGTCGCCTGGGGCGAGTCGCTGCTCCGCCGTGCCTCCGCACGGGACGGCGCCGGTGTCGTGGACCGGGCCGAGCAGGTGCTGCGGGAGGCGCTGAAGTCGCTGCCGGCCAGGTCGGCCGCGCGGGGGCGGCTGCAAGGGCTCGTGGGCAGTGCGCTGGGCCAGCGGTTCCGGCATCTCGGCTTCCTGCCCGACCTGTTCGAGAGCCGGCACCTGCTCGGCCAGGCCGTCCGCGCCGCCGCCGACGCCGCCGTACGGGCCGAGGTGTGGCTGCAGTTGGGGCGGGTACGGCTGGAGGGCTGGCACCAGGCGGGCGCGCCGGTGCTGATGGAGGCGCTGCAGGCGTACGAGAACGCCGAGCGGGAGGCGCAGGCCGCGCACGGCGCCGATCCCGGCTCGGTCACGGCGGCCCGGGCCCGGCACGGAAGCGGGGCGGTGCTGGCCCTGATGGGCCGGCCGGGCGCGGCGCAGGAGGCGTTCCGGGCCGCGCACGAGCACTGGCAACGCCTGGTCGGCGCCCTGCGCGAGGTCGACTGGACGGACGTGGAACACACCCGCACAACGGCACAGGAGCTTGCCTCGGAGGGAGGACGACAGGGTGGAGCACGGGGGATGCCACAGGAGGACTGGGCCCGGATCGCACCACCGTGGTACGCGTGGACCGAATGAGGAACCAAGTCGACCGGTCGTGACCGGAGTTGATCGATTGAGTGTTTCTGAGTTCGCTGCGTCGGGAAGAACTGGGCAGCCGTTGTGGCCGTGCGGGGCGGGCATGGGCAGGGAGGAGCCGAGGGTGGCGGAGCACAGGAAGGCAGCGGCCGGACCCGGCGAGGACCCCGGCCGGACCGCGCTCCTGGCCGGCCTCACCGACGTCGACCTGCGGACATTGCGTGCCAGGGACGATCCCGGCCTGCTGACGGCGGTGGCCGAGGTGCTGCGCGCCCCGGCCGGGCCCACGGACGTCTGGTACGTCGGCGAGGACCCGGCCCAGCCCTCCGCCGCCCCGGCCGGCCCGGACGACCGTACGTTTCCGGCCGGACGTGGCGCGCCGGCCGAGGGCGAGGGCAGCCGGGGATGACCCTGGCGACCGACACCTCCGCACTCATCAGGGAACTCGCGAGGACCCGCCCCACGCCGGGCGGCACCGAGGCACTGCGTGCCGCACTCCACGCGCGTCGCCTGCTGCTCCTGAAGGCGGTCCTGGTCCGCGTCGAGGGCTCCGGCGCCTCGCTCGCCCCGGCCGTCCGCCGCCGCTTCGACGACGACTGGGCGCTGCTGGAGCGGGCCGAGCGCACCGATCCGTCGGCCGTCCGCGACCTGCTCGACTACCCGATGACCGGCGCCTTGCTCTCCGAGACCCTGGCCGCGCCGGAAGGCCCGGCCCTGGCCGCGCGGCTGGCGCATCTGAGCGGGTTGGCCGCTGCCGCCGTCATCCGCGCCGGCTGCCCCGCCGACCGCGAACTCGACGTGCCCTCCGGCCGGTTCGCGCTGCCCGGCCTGGGTGTGCTGCGCTGTCCGTCGGGACGGGTCCGGCTGCGCTTCGACGCGGGGGCGGTACGGGTCGAGGACACGGACGGCCTCGCCGGGGTCCGGTTCACCCGCCCCGGACCGGGCACGGGCGTCGGCTGGCAGGGACTGCACACACTGCCCGGCAGCACCGTCGTACTCGACGACCTGGACCCCTACCGCGTGCCGGACCGTGGCATCGGGCCCGACGCGCTGCCCGCCGCAGAGCGTCCAGACTCCGACCCGGTGGGGTGGGCCGAGCGGTGGCGGGCCGCGCAGGCGCTGCTCGCGGCCACCGACCCCGGCCGCGTGGCGGAGACCGGGGCCGTCCTGCGGGCCGTGGTGCCCCTCGCGCCCTCGGGGCGCGCCGCCGGTCCGCCGATGAGCGCCACCCTGCGGGCCGCCCCCGGTGCCCTGCTGAGCCAGCTGCCCCGTGAGCCCCACGACCTGGCCGTGACGCTGGTGCACGAGACCCAGCACACCAAACTGGCCTCCCTGCACGAACTGGTGCCGCTGCACCGGGCGGGCGGCGCCCGGTACCGGGTGGGCTGGCGCACGGACCCGCGCCCGGTCCCCGGCGTGCTCCAGGGCGTGTACGCGCACCTCGCGCTCACCGACCTGTGGGGCAGGGCCCGCACCGGGGCCGGTCTGGGCCGGGGCCGGCGCCCTCGGGCCGAGCGTGAGTTCGACACACACTGGGATCAGGTCGGCAAAGCCTTGTCCATCCTCCGCGGATCCGATGAACTTACCTCCTCCGGAAGGGAGTTCGTCCAGGAGATGGAACGGCACCACGCGAGTCTCGGCGTGGCTGCCCGAACCGTCGGGTGACACGTCGTACAAGATTGACTGCGCTACGTTATGGGGGCGCTCGCCCGGAAGCCGGGCGCGGGAACAGGGAGCGGCGATGGCGGAACAGCGGCGATCGGACACTGACACGGCGGCGGAGCACTTCCTGGTGGTCTTCCCGGGCTACCACCGCTCATGGGCGGCCTGGATCGCCTACACCCTGGAACGCCACGGGCACCGGACCACCCAGCACCGCTGGGACCCGCCGCGCGAGGTCCCGCTGGAGGACACCCTCGGCGACCTCCTGCTGTCCACCGGGCGGGTCCTGCTGGTCCTCAACGACTGGTTCTTCGAACTCGGCCCGCGCCCCGCGGGCGAGTGGAACGACGTGCTGCGCGGCTTCGTCGCCGCCCACGCCGACCGGTTCGCCGCCGTCAACCTCACCAACCGGCCGCTGCTGCCCGCCACCGCCGTCCTGGAACCCGCCAGCCTCTGGGCGCTGAGCGAGGAGGCCGCCGAGGAACGCTTGCTCATCCGGCTCGGCCTGGACCGCAGGCGCACCCCGCGCGCCCTGCCCACCCGCGCCCGCTACCCCGAGAACCGGTGCGAGATCTGGGGCGAGGTACCGCGCCGCAACCCCCGCTTCACCGGCCGCGACGACCTGCTCACCGAGATCCACGAGAGCCTCGCCGACGCAGAGCGCGGCGCCTCCGCCTGCACCCTGCTCGGCATGTCCGGCATCGGCAAGACCCAGCTCGCCGCCGAATACGCCCACCGCTTCAGCACCGACTACGACCTGGTGTGGTGGGTCAACTCCGACGACCGCAACATCCAGCGCGACCGCCTCGGCGAACTCGCCGTCGAACTCGACCTGCCCATCGGCAACGAGCCCGGCGAACGCATCCGCGCCGTCCGGGACGTCCTGCGGCGCGGCGAGCCGTACGGGAACTGGCTCGTCATCTTCGACGGCTGGGACGACTGCGACGGCGTCAACGCGCTGCTCCCGCAAGGCGCGGGGCACGTCCTGGTCACCTCCCGCAACCGGGCCTGGACCGAGCACACCGACGTGGTCGAGGTGCCGTCGTTCCTGCGCGCCGAGTCCACCGCCTACCTGCTGCGCCGGGCCCCCCACATCACCGCCACCGAGGCCGACGAGGTCGCCGCCGAGTTCGGTGACGTACCCCTGCCGCTGGTGCAGGCCGCCTCCTGGCTCGGCGAGTCCCGCATGGAGGTGCCCGAGTACCTGCGGATGGTCCGCGAACGCCGGCTCTCCACCGTCGACGAGCCCGCCACCGGCGAGGGCTTCCCGCAGTCCTCCATGACCTCCTGGTCGATACTGCTCAACCGGCTGCGCCGCTCCCAGCCGCAGGCCATCGACGTCCTCGGCCTGTGCACCTCGTTCGCACCCGGCCGCATCCCGCTCGGCCTGATCCGCGCCTACCCGCAGACCGACCTGCCCGAGCAGCTGCGCTGGATGGCCACCGACCTGCCCGCCTGGACCCGCGCCCTGGACACCCTGGTCAACTACTCGGTGCTCACCCGCGAGACGCGCGGCGCGCTCGGCGCCGAGATGGGCCCGCACCAGGAGTCCGTGCACATGCACCGGCTCGTCCACGACATCGTCTCCAAACTGACCAGCGAGGAGAGCCGGGCCGGCCACCGACGTGCGGTGCGCACCCTGCTCGCCGAGGCCGACCCCGGCAACGCCGCCGACAGCCGCAACTGGCCCCGGTACGCCGAACTCCTGCCCCACCTGGAGCCCTCCGGCGCACTGGACAGCCGTCAGCCCCGGGTCCGGGCGACCGTCCTGAACTGCCTGGAGTACTGCATGCGCAGCGGCGAGTACTCCAGCGGGCTCGAGCTCGCCCAGAAGATCCGCGACCGCTGGTCCCGGGCCCTGGACCCGCTGTCCCGGCCCATGCTCGACCTCACCTACCACGAGAGCTACCTCATGCGCTCCCGCGGCCGGTTCCGCGAGGCGTACGAACTCGACCGGCGGCTGCTGGAGCGGCTGCGGTCCGCCCCGCGGCGCGACGAGATCGCCGAGCTGACCACGCAGGGCGCGGTGGCCGGCGGGCTGCGCTACCTCGGCCGCTACGAGGAGGCGTACGAACTCCAGCGGCAGGTCCTGGAGGGCAACGACAGGCTCCTCGGGCCCGACGAGGCCGGCACGCTCAGCGCCCGCCACAACCTCGCCGTCGGCCTGCGGCTCCTCGGCCGCTACGAGGAGGCGTACGACCTCGACCTGGAGACCCTGGCCCGGCGCGACAACGTGCTGCGCGCCCGGCACATCAACACCCTCAACTCCGGCAACGCGGTGGCGCACGACCTGCGGCTCCTCGGCCGCTACCGGGACGCCCTGGCCCGCCAGGAACCGCTAGTGCGCACCCACGTCCAGGTGCTCGGACCGCAGCACCCGCAGACGCTGGAGGCGCGGGCCCAGCTGACCATGTGCCGACGCCGCGAGGGCGGGCACAGCCAGGACCTGGCGCCCTCGATGGCCGGGCTGCTCGAACAGCTGGCCCGGCTGCGGGGGCGCGAGCACTACCGCACGCTCGCGTTCGTCACCAACTACGGCAACTATCTGCGGGAGCACGGCGATCTGAGCCAGGCCCGGGACCTCATCGACGAGGCCGAGGCCGGGTACCGGGCCCTCCTCGGGCCCGCCCATCCCGTGGCCACGGGCATGCTGACCAACACCGCGCTCATCATGCAGGCCGCGGGTGAACGCGCCGAGGCGCTGGCGATGTTCGAGTCCGCGCTGGCCGGGCTCACCTCCACGCTCACCGGTGACCATCCCTGGGTCCTCGGCTGCGCGCTGAACACGGCGTCCGCGCGGAACTTCAACGGGCGGATCCCGGAGGCGGTGGAACTGAGCCGGGAGACGCTGCGGCGGGGGCGGCACGTGCTCGGGCACGAGCATCCCCTGACCTTGTCCTGCCAGGTGGCGCTCGCGGCGGACCTCCGGGCGGCGCACGAGCAGGAGGAGGCGGGCAAGCTGGAGGAGGACGCGCTCCTCACGCTCACCCGGACCCTGGGCGCCCAGCACCCCCACACCATCTCCGCCCGCCAACGAACCCGCCCCTACTGGGACTTCGAGGCCTACCTGGGCTGAGGCCGGCCGGTGGTGGGCGCAAGCTAGGACGCAGGGCCGCTGTGGAGCGCCCCAAAGGGGCGCGGGGAACTGCGCGACCAGCCACGACGCACCCGCGGTCGCGCACGGACCGGGACACCCCTACGGGTAGGCGAAAGGGCCCGGTACCGAGTGAGAACTCGGTGCCGGGCCCTTTCGCCGGGGCTGAACCGCCGGAGGCTTACGCGTCGAAGACCTCGTGCACCAGCTGCTCCTGCTCAGCCTGGTGCCGCTTCGCGGAGCCCACCGCCGGGGACGACCCGTGCGGGCGGGAGATGCGGCGCAGCCGCTCCCCGTGCGGGACGTCCGCGCCGACCGCCAGGTCCAGGTGGTCGATCAGGTTGAGCGCGATGAACGGCCACGCACCCTGGTTCGCCGGCTCCTCCTGCACCCACAGGTACTTCTCGGCGTTCGGGTACTTCTTGATCTCCGCCTGCAACTCCGCACCCGGCAGCGGGTACAGCCGCTCGATGCGGATGATCGCCGTGTCCGTCACGCCCCGCTTCTTCCGCTCGGCCTCGAGGTCGTAGTAGACCTTGCCCGCGCAGAAGACGACCTTGCGGACCGCGGCCGCGTCCACCGACTCGTCGCCGATGACCGGACGGAACTGCCCGCTCGTGAACTCCTCCGCCTTCGACGCCGCCGCCTTCAGACGCAGCATCGACTTCGGGGTGAAGACGACCAGCGGCTTGTGGTGCGGGTTGTGCACCTGCCAGCGCAGGAGGTGGAAGTAGTTCGACGGCAGGGTCGGCATGGCGACCGTCATGTTGTTCTGCGCGCAGAGCTGCAGGAACCGCTCGACACGGGCCGAGGAGTGGTCCGGGCCCTGGCCCTCGTAGCCGTGCGGCAGCAGCAGGGTGACGCCGGACGTCTGGCCCCACTTCTGCTCGGCCGCCGAGATGTACTCGTCGACCACCGTCTGGGCGCCGTTGACGAAGTCACCGAACTGCGCCTCCCACATCACGAGCGCGTCGGGGCGGGCGAGCGAGTAGCCGTACTCGAAGCCCATGACCGCGTACTCGGACAGCAGGGAGTTGTAGACGTTGTAGCGCGACTGCTCCTCGGCGAGGTACTGCAGCGGGGTGTACTCCTCGCCCGTCTCACGGTCGATGAGGACCGCGTGGCGCTGGCCGAAGGTGCCGCGCTGGGAGTCCTGGCCGGACAGCCGGACCGGGGTGCCCTCCAGCAGCAGCGAGCCGATGGCCAGGGTCTCGCCCATGCCCCAGTCGATCGTGCCGTCCTCGACCATCGTCGTCCGCCGCTGAAGCTGCGGCAACAGACGCGGGTGCACGGTGAAGTGGTCGGGGATGGTGACCTGGGACTCGGCGATCCGCTTGACGACCTCCGCGGAGATCGCGGTCGGCACCGCCACCGGGAACCCGTCCTGCGGCGCCCGCACGTCGGCCTCGGCCGGCTGCGAGGTGGCCTCGCGGACCTCGGTGAAGACCTTCTCCAGCTGGCCCTGGTAGTCCTGCAGCGCCTGCTCGGCCTCTTCCAGGGTGATGTCGCCGCGACCGATCAGGGACTCGGTGTACAGCTTGCGCACCGAGCGCTTCTTGTCGATCAGGTCGTACATCAGCGGCTGCGTGAACGCCGGGTTGTCCGACTCGTTGTGACCGCGGCGGCGGTAGCAGATGAGGTCGATCACCACGTCCTTGTTGAACGCCTGGCGGAACTCGAACGCCAGCCGCGCGACCCGGACGACGGCCTCGGGGTCGTCGCCGTTCACGTGGAAGATCGGGGCCTCGATCATGCGGGCCACGTCCGTGGCGTACATGGAGGACCGCGAGGACTCCGGGGCGGCGGTGAAGCCGACCTGGTTGTTGATGACGATGTGGACCGTGCCGCCGGTGCGGTAGCCGCGCAGCTGCGACATGTTCAGGGTCTCGGCCACCACACCCTGGCCCGCGAAGGCCGCGTCGCCGTGGATCGCCACCGGCAGGACCGTGAAGTCCGTGCCGCCCTTGTTGATGATGTCCTGCTTGGCGCGGGCGATGCCCTCGATCACCGGGTCCACCGTCTCCAGGTGGGACGGGTTGGCGGCCAGCGAGACCTTGATCTGCTCGCCGTCCAGGCCGGTGAAGGTGCCCTCGGCGCCCAGGTGGTACTTCACGTCGCCGGAGCCGTGCATCGACTTCGGGTCGAGGTTGCCCTCGAACTCGCGGAAGATCTGCGCGTACGACTTGCCGACGATGTTGGCGAGGACGTTCAGCCGGCCGCGGTGGGCCATGCCGATGACGACCTCGTCCAGGCGGGACTCGGCGGCCGAGTCGATCACCGCGTCGAGCAGCGGGATGACGGACTCGCCGCCCTCCAGCGAGAAGCGCTTCTGGCCGACGTACTTGGTCTGCAGGAAGGTCTCGAAGGCCTCCGCCGCGTTCAGCCGGCGCAGGATGCGCAGCTGCTCCTCGCGCTCAGGCTTGGTGTGCGGGCGCTCGACGCGGTCCTGGATCCACTTGCGCTGCTTGGGGTCCTGGATGTGCATGAACTCGATGCCGGTGGTGCGGCAGTACGAGTCGCGCAGCACGCCGAGGATGTTGCGCAGCTTCATCATCGACTTGCCGGAGAAGCCGCCGACGGCGAACTCGCGCTCCAGGTCCCACAGCGTGAGGCCGTGCTCGGTGATGTCCAGGTCGGGGTGCTTGCGCTGCTGGTACTCCAGCGGGTCGGTGTCGGCCATGACGTGGCCGCGGACCCGGTAGGAGTGGATCAGCTCGAAGACCCGGGCGGCCTTGGTGACGTCGTCGTCGTGGCTGGCGTCGATGTCCCGCAGCCAGCGGACCGGCTCGTAGGGGATGCGCAGGGCCTCGAAGATGTCGTCGTAGAAGCCGTTCTCGCCGAGGAGCAGGTTGGCGACCTGGCGCAGGAACTCGCCGGAGGCGGCGCCCTGGATGACCCGGTGGTCGTAGGTCGACGTGAGCGTCATGACCTTGGAGATGCCGAGCTTGTTCAGGGTGTCCTGGGAGGTGCCCTGGAACTCCGCCGGGTAGTCCATGGAGCCGACGCCCATGATCACCGACTGGCCGGGCATCAGGCGCGGCACGGAGTGCACGGTGCCGAGGCCGCCGGGGTTGGTCAGGGAGACCGTGACACCGGTGAAGTCGTCCATCGTCAGCTTGCCGTCACGGGCGCGGCGGACGATGTCCTCGTAGGCCTGCCAGAACTCGAAGAAGTTCAGCGTCTCGGCCTTCTTGATGGCGGCCACGACGAGCTGGCGGTCGCCGTTGGGCTTCACCAGGTCGATGGCCAGGCCGAGGTTGACATGCGCCGGCTTGACGAGGGTCGGCTTGCCGTCCTTCTCGCCGAAGGACCAGTTCATCGACGGCATGGCCTTGATGGCCTGCACCATCGCGAAGCCGATCAGGTGCGTGAAGGAGATCTTCCCGCCCCGGGCGCGCTTGAGGTGGTTGTTGATGACGATGCGGTTGTCGAACAGCAGCTTCACCGGGACCGCGCGGACCGAGGTGGCGGTCGGCAGCTCCAGCGAGGCGTTCATGTTCTTCGCGACGGCCGCGGACGGACCGCGCAGCGTCACGTACTCCGGGCCGTCGGGGGCCGCGGTGGCGGGAGCGGCCGGGGCCGCCTTGGCCTTCGGCTGGGCGGGCGCCTGTGCGGGCTGCGCCGGCTTGGCCGGGGCCTTCGCTGGGGCGGCCTGCGCGGGCGAGGCCGGCGCGGGCGCCGGAGCGGCCGGAGCCGCGGCGGCGGGCTGCGCGGGGGCCGGCGCGGGCACGGCGGCCGGCGCGGGCTGGGCCGCGGGCTTGGCCGGGGCGGCCGTCGGGGTCTCTGCGGCCCCCGCGGCCGCAGCACCGGGCTTGTAGTCGGCGAAGAAGTCCCACCAGGCACGGTCTACCGAATTCGGGTCCTGGAGGTACTGCTGATAGATCTCGTCGACGAGCCACTCGTTCGGACCGAACGCGGCAGCGGGGTTCTTCCCGGCTGCTTGGTCGTCGGTCGAGATGCTCGAGTTACTGGGGGACTGTGGCGACACGGCGGCAACCGCCCTCTTCCGCTTCACAAGGTGATGGACAGCGGGAATAAAGGCTACGCCCCCGAGCCGGTGAAGGTGAGGTCGAGCAAGGTCATCGTCGCGTAAGTCACACCGGAATCCCTGTTTCAGGGCTTGAAATGGCGGGAAACAAGTGAGGTTCCGCATGTGAGAGCGAATACGAGGGTGTGCCGCGCCGGGTCCGGCGCCCATGCGTCCCGGACCTGTGCCTGATCACACGGGCCCGACAGTGCGGCCCTTCGTGGATCTTGCGGCTCCGGTTCGCACTTTACGTCAACTTGGCACAGAAGACAGTCCCGGAAGTGTGACGATGATCCGGCAGCCGCGGTCGGATTCGGCCACACCGATCCGGCCGCCGTGCAGATCCACCGCCCACCGGGCGATCGCCAGCCCCAGCCCCGTCCCGCCGTCGCTGCCGGGGCCGTGCGGCCGGGTCACCGCACCCCGGTTGAACCGCTCGAACACCCGGTGCCATTCCGAACGCGGGATGCCGGGGCCCTCGTCCAGGACCTCCAGCACCAGCGACTCCGGCTGCGGCCCGCGCCGCGCCTTCAGGGTGACCCGGCCGTGCGCGGGACTGTGCTTCACCGCGTTGTCGACCAGGTTCGCGACGACCTGGTGGATGCGCTCGGGGTCCGCGTGCGCGGTCAGCTCCGGCGGGGAGACGTCCAGGTGCAGGTGTACGTCAGTCCGCGTGTGACTGCCCGAGCCCGACGCCATGCCGGCCCGCGCCGAGGCCACCATGTTGGCCTCCTTCAGCACGCCCGACAGGTACGGCCACACCTCGAACCGGCGCAGCTTCAGCGGTACGACGCCGTTGTCGAGGCGGGAGAGGTCCAGCAGCGTCTCCACCAGCCGGCCCAGCCGCTCCGTCTGCTTCAGCGCCGTCCGCATGGTCTCCGGGTCGGCCTGGGTGACCCCGTCGACGATGTTCTCCAGCACCGCCCGCAGCCCCGCGATCGGGGTCCGCAGCTCGTGCGAGACGTTCGCGACCAGCTCCTTGCGCTGCCGGTCCTGCGCCTCCAGCTCGTCGGCCATGACGTTGATCGTCCCGGCCAGCCGGCCCAGCTCATCCCGGCGGTTCTCCTTCGCCCGGCGCGTGTAGTCGCCCTGCGAGATCGACCGGGCCACGGCGTTCATCTCGTCCAGCGGCGAGGTGAGCGAATGCGCCACGAACTGCGTGATGAGCAGCGTGGCGATCATCGAGAAAACCGTGATGAAGCGCAGCTCCGTCTTGGTGTGCACCGCGACGATCGACAGACCGGTCGTGATCAGCACGGAGACGACGACCAGCGTGCCCAGCTTCGTCTTGATCGAGAACGGGCGTACGCCGCCCCAGGGATGCTCCCCGGGGCTCCTCCGTGCGGCCTCACGCCCCTCGGTCATGGCGTCGGCGTCTCCAGCGCGTACCCGACACCGTGCACCGTACGGATGCGCTCGGCGCCGATCTTCCGGCGCAGCGCCTTGATGTGGCTGTCGACGGTCCGGGTACCGGAGGCGTCCGCCCAGTCCCACACCTCGGCCAGCAGCTGCTCCCGCGAGAGCACCGCGCGCGGGGTGTTCGCCAGGCACACCAGCAGGTCGAACTCGGTCGGCGTCAGGTGGACGTCCTCCGACTTCACCCGCACCCGGCGCTGCGCGTGGTCGATCTCCAGCTCACCCAGGCGCAGGATGCCCGAGCGCGGGGTGGAGGCGGCGATCGCCGCCCGCTCCACGCGCCGCAGCAGGACGTGCACCCGCGCGGCCAGCTCCCGCATCGAGAACGGCTTGGTCATGTAGTCGTCGGCGCCGACCCCGAGACCGACCAGCATGTCGGTCTCGTCGTCCCGCGCCGTCAGCATCAGCACCGGCACCGGGCGCTGGGCCTGCACGCGTCGGCAGACCTCCAGGCCGTCGAAGCCGGGCAGCATGATGTCGAGGATCAGCAGATCGGGCTGCCAGGCCTCGGCGGTGTCGACGGCCGAGGGGCCGTCGGACGCCGTCTGCACGAGAAAACCCTCGGCGCGCAGCCGGGCCGCGATGGCGTCGACGATCGTGGGGTCGTCCTCGACGACCAGCACCCGGCGCTGCGCGCCCGGGGTGGTCGTGGCCGCGCCGGTCTGGGAGGTGTGTGTCTGCTCCATCGCCCGCCCCTGTTGCTTTCCGGAATCCGTGGGGTGATCCCATGACTGCGATTGACGCTTGAATGATCCGCGTCACGGCAGCACATTACGGGGATCGACCGCGCCGTCGCTATCCAGGGCCGACGGCAAGGTGTACCGCGTCCGGAACGCCCCGGGCAACGGGCACCTCTTCGGTACGCACCTGCCGGAACCCGGCATTCCGCAAGGTTCCTTCAAATTCCGGAGAGGGCTCGGCCGACCATACGGCGAGCACCCCGCCCGGCCTCAACACCCGTGCGCAGGCGGCGAGTCCGGCTGCCCCGTAAAGGCTGTCATTGTCCTCGGTCACGGTCCAGCCCGGGCCGTTGTCGATGTCGAGGCACAGCACGTCGAACGTGTCCGATGTCTCATGGACGTACGAGACGAGGTCCGCCACGACGATCCGCGTGCGCGGGTCCGCGAGCGCGTCGGCGGACAGCTCCGCGAGTGGCCCGTCCCGGTGCCAGCCGACGATGGCGCTCTCCCGCTCCACCACCGTGATCCGCCCCCACCGCGGATCCGCCGCCGCGTGTGCGAGCGAGAAGCCCACGCCCAGCCCGCCGATCAGCACCTCCGGCTCCGGCCGCCCGTCCAGCGCCCCGTACGCCGCGTCCACCAGCAGCCGCTCCGAGCGGCCGTCGGAGGTGTCCATCAGGAAGCAGCCGTTGGCGATGATCTGCAGCAGCGCGCCGTGTCTGCGCAGCACCACCTCGCCGTACGGTCCTTCGCGGCGGTCCAGGACCACGGGAATGTCATAGGCGGCAGTCATGGTTGCCATCATCACGGACAACGCACTGTGACCGCACCGGCATTCAGCGTGCGCCACTGGGGCTCGCGGGGCTTCTGAGGTTGCTGTGAATCCGTTCGCGTGTGGCGAAGACCGTGGACAGGGGCTCGCCCCGCGCCGAAGGGTGGGGGCCCTGAACGGAAGGAGCGCCGTGGAACGCACCGCGACGAGCCCCGCGCCCCCCGCCCCCGCGGGCGCCCCCCTCCTCGACGGCGTGCCCCGCCAGCGAGGCACGGCACTCCCGGCGCCCCCGCCCCCTGAGGCCCGCCCCCGCCCCTGGCGCCTGCTCCCGACCCCCACGGGCACGCCCTTCACGTTCGCCTACGCCACAGTCCTCGCCGTCACCTCGGTCATCGCCACCCACGCCGGCCCGGAGCTCGTCCACGCCCTCTACCAGGACTCCAGCACCGACGTCGCCCACCTGGTGCGCACCCCCGTCCTGGTCCTCCTGGCGAGCGCCCTGTGGATCGCGGGCGGCATCCTCTCGCCGTACGCCCTCGCCTTCGTCCTCGTCCTCACGGCCCTGGAACGCCGGATCGGCGGCGCCCGCGCGGCCTGCGTCTTCCTGGCGGGCCACGTCCTGGCCACCCTCGCCACCGAGGTCCCGGTAGGCCTCGCAGTCCTAGCCGGTCACCTCCCCACCACCTCCCTCCACCGCCTGGACTACGGCATCAGCTTCGGCGTTGCAGCGAGCGTCGGCGCCCTGGCGGGCCTCCTGCGCCCGTGGCTGGGTTGGCCCCTGCTGGCCCTGACCGGCGGCCTCCTCCTGAAGGACCTCTGGGCCTTCCAGGACCCCATGACCAACTGGGGCCATGTGATCGCCCTGTCGATAGGCATGTCGACGTGGTCCTTCCTCCGCCGGTGGGCTGCAGCGCCCCGGAAGGGGCGCGGGGAACTGCGCGACCGGCCCCGACGCACCCGCACCCGCCCACGGCGCTGACAACACACCTCACACACCGCCAGACAAGCGATCGCTCACAGCGAACACCGGAGGGGGAACACCACTCACCCTCAGGTAGTTGAGTCGGCATAGCTCAACTTCACTGCCAAAGGGGAGACCATGTCGACTGAGCACACCCCATTCACCCTCGTCCTCCCGGTGCTGCCGCTGGACAGCGAAGTCGTCCTGCCCGGCATGGTGGTCCCGCTCGACCTGAGCGACGGCGACGTGCGGGCCGCCGTGGAGGCCGCCCAGGCCGCCGCCCGCGACGAACCCGGCAAGCCCAAGGTGCTGCTCGTCCCCCGCATCGACGGCACGTACGCCACGACCGGTGTACTCGGCACCGTCGAGCAGGTGGGCCGGCTGGCCGACGG
Source organism: Streptomyces sp. NPDC047028 (assembly GCF_040644095.1). Classification (NCBI taxonomy): domain Bacteria; kingdom Bacillati; phylum Actinomycetota; class Actinomycetes; order Kitasatosporales; family Streptomycetaceae; genus Streptomyces; species Streptomyces sp. NPDC047028. The sequence goes on along the minus strand of NZ_JBEYVS010000007.1, from coordinate 138,163 downwards.
CGACCCCGGCGCCCTGATCAGGGGCCGCGGCCGCGTGCGGATCGGCGCGGGCACCACCGGACCCGGCGCCGCCCTCTGGGTGGAGGGCACCCGGATCGACGAGAGCGTGCCGGACCCGCTGCCCGGCCAGGTCGCCGAACTCGTCAAGGAGTACAAGGCCCTCGCCACCGCCTGGCTGCGCAAGCGCGGCGCCTGGCAGGTCGTGGACCGCGTGCAGGCCATCGACGGCGTGTCGCAGCTCGCGGACAACTCCGGCTACTCGCCGTTCCTGACCACCGAGCAGAAGGTCGAACTGCTGGAGACCGCCGACCCGGTCGCCCGCCTCAGGCTCGCCACCCAGCAGCTGCGCGACCACCTCGCCGAGCAGGACGTGGCCGAGACCATCGCCAAGGACGTCCAGGAGGGCGTCGACAAGCAGCAGCGCGAGTTCCTGCTGCGCCGCCAGCTCGAAGCCGTCCGCAAGGAGCTGCGGGAGATCAACGGCGAGCAGGACGGCGAGGAGTCCGACGACTACCGCGCCCGCGTCGAGGCCGCCGACCTGCCCGGGAAGGTCCGCGAGGCCGCCCTCAAGGAGGTCGACAAGCTGGAGCGGGCGAGCGACCAGTCGCCCGAGGGCAGCTGGATCCGTACCTGGCTCGACACGGTCCTCGAACTGCCGTGGAACGAGCGGACCGAGGACGCGTACGACATCCAGGGCGCCCAGGCGGTCCTGGACGCCGAGCACGCGGGCCTGGAGGACGTGAAGGAACGCATCACCGAGTACCTCGCGGTCCGCAAGCGCCGCGGCGAACGCGGGCTCGGCGTGATCGGCGGGCGGCGCGGGGGCGCGGTGCTGGCGCTCGTCGGACCGCCCGGCGTCGGCAAGACCTCGCTCGGCGAGTCCGTCGCGCACGCGATGGGCCGGAAGTTCGTGCGCGTGGCCCTCGGCGGCGTCCGCGACGAGGCCGAGATCCGCGGTCACCGCCGTACGTACGTCGGCGCGCTGCCCGGCCGGATCGTCCGCGCGGTCAAGGAGGCCGGCTCGATGAACCCGGTCGTCCTGCTCGACGAGATCGACAAGGTCGGCTCCGACTTCCGCGGCGACCCCGCGGCGGCCCTCCTCGAAGTCCTGGACCCCGCCCAGAACCACACCTTCCGCGACCACTACCTGGAGGTTGAACTCGACCTCTCCGACGTCGTCTTCCTCGCCACCGCCAACGTCCTGGAGGCCATCCCCGAGGCCCTCGCCGACCGCATGGAGATCGTCCGCCTGGACGGCTACACCGAGGACGAGAAGGTCGTCATCGCCCGCGACCACCTGCTTCCGCGCCAGCTGGAGCGGGCGGGCCTGGACGCGGACGAGGTCACGCTCGACGAGAGCGCCCTGCGCAAGCTGGCCGGCGAGTACACCCGCGAGGCGGGCGTGCGCACCCTGGAGCGCTCGATCGCCCGGCTGCTGCGCAAGGTGGCGGCCCAGCACGAACTGGGCGACCGTGAGCTGCCGTTCACCGTCACGGACGCCGAGCTGCGCGCCCTGATCGGCCGGCCGCACCATGTGCCCGAGTCGGCCCAGGACCCGGCCGAGCGCCGTACGTCCGTGCCCGGCGTGGCGACGGGGCTCGCGGTCACCGGGGCCGGCGGCGACGTGCTGTTCGTGGAGGCGTCCCTCGCCGACCCGGAGACGGGTGCGGCGGGCCTGACCCTGACCGGTCAGCTGGGTGACGTGATGAAGGAGTCCGCGCAGATCGCCCTGAGCTTCCTGCGCAGCCACGGCGCCGAGCTGGAACTGCCGGTCGCCGACCTGAAGGACCGGGGCGTGCACATCCACTTCCCGGCGGGCGCGGTCCCCAAGGACGGCCCGAGCGCCGGCATCACCATGACGACGGCCCTCGCGTCCCTGCTCTCCGGCCGCCTGGTCCGCACGGACGTGGCGATGACCGGCGAGGTGTCCCTGACGGGCCGCGTGCTGCCCATCGGCGGCGTCAAGCAGAAGCTGCTGGCCGCCCACCGCGCCGGGGTCACCACGGTGATTATTCCCAAGCGCAACGAGCCCGATCTGGACGACGTCCCGGCGGAGATCCTGGACACGCTCGACGTCCACCCCGTCACGGACGTCCGCCAGGTCCTCGAACTGGCCCTCGCACCGGCCACCAACGGTGCGGAGGCCGAGGTCCCGGCCGCGGCGTGACGGACGCGGCCGGCAGACGGAGGCCCGGGTCCCGTGAGGGAGGCCCGGGCCTTCGCCGTACGGCCGTGGGGTGGTCGTCGGCGGTGTGTCAGCCGAGGGCGAGTGCCTGCACCCGGTCGAGGGCGCCGTTGAACTTGTCGTGGTCGCCGACGGTCGGACCGGACGACGTGTACTGCCACATCGTGTAGTAGCCCCAGCCGGCCGGCAGGGTCCCCGGGGCGGAGGAGTAGCGGGCGATCCACAGGGGGTTGTAGGCGGCGAAGCCGCCGTAGTTGCCGGTGCACTGGGTCCACCAGCTGGTGGCCGTGTAGATGACGGCGTCACGGCCGGTGCGGGCCTTGTACTGGTTGAGGAAGTCGCGGATCCAGCTGACCATGCCGCTCTGCGACTTGCCGTAGCAGGCGGCGCCGTACGGGTCCCACTCGATGTCGAGGACGCCGGGCAGCGTCTTGCCGTCGCGGGACCAGCCGCCGCCGTGGTCGACGAAGTAGTTCGCCTGGGTGGCGCCGCCGGTGGTGTCCGGGGTCGCGAAGTGGTAGGCGCCGCGGATCATGCCGACGTTGTAGGAGCCGTTGTACTGCTGGGCGAAGTACGGGTTGGTGTAGTACGTGCCTTCCGTGGCCTTCGTGTACGCCCAGCGGACCCCGCTGTTCCACAGGGTGCTCCAGGCGACGTTGCCCTGGTAGCCGGCGACGTCGACGCCCTCGGTCTGGGTGGCGTCGCTGCTGGTGGGCGTGCCGCTCCTGCCGTCGTGGGCGAGGACCCCCATGCCCAGGTGGGCGGTGCCGCGGGCGGGCGTGGTCGCGGCGTGGGCAGGGGTGAGCGGGAGGGTGAGCGCGAGGGCCGCGAGCAGCGTGGTCACGAGGGCCGCGAGGCCGCGGGGGCGGATGGTGCCGGGTCTGTGCACGGGCATGACGTGCCTCCGGGGAGGGGTGGGGGGATCCGTGTGGGGGGGATCCGTGAGAAGTGACCGGTAACCCACTGGCGTGGGCATGCCATGTGTTGACTGACCCTGACGCTACGCACGTAGATGACACCCGGGAAGGGGGTCCGGGAGCTGCCGTTGGTCTACGCCTGCGAAATACTGGCGGAGCTGCGGCAATGTGGGCGTTTGACGGAAACTTTCATGACTGCGAAACCGATCAGGGGTGCTGACGTGCACGAGGACGGAAACGGCGGTGGACCGCGCCCCGGCGCGGAGGTGGCGCCGAGTGGTGCAGACCAGGAATTCCTGTCGCTGGAACGCGAGTTGACCGTACTGCTGCGCCGCGCCCGGGCCAGCCAGGGCGAGATGGCCCGCGAGGTGCACCCCGGCCTGGAGTCCTCGGCGTACGGCCTGCTCATCCGCCTCGACGAGCTGGGCGGGCAGCGCGCCACCGACCTGGCCGCCTACATCGGCGTCGGCAAGGCCACCATGTCCCGGCAGCTGCGCGCCCTTGAGGAGCTGGGTCTGGTCGCCCGGGAGCCGGATCCGGCCGACGGACGGGCCTGGCTGGTGACACTCACGGACGTGGGCCGCGGCCGCGTCGGCAAGGTCCGCGAAGCCCGCCGCGCCCGCTACGTCAACCAGCTCGCCAACTGGGACCGCCGCGAGGTCGCCGAACTCGCCCGCCTGCTGCACGAGCTGAACGGCTCCTGGCGCACCGGCCCGCACCACACCCACGCGTAGGACCTGTCCGGCGGATCTTCGTGGGCCCGCGACGCCTGGCACGCCCTCTCGCCGCACGCCCGAATCACTCAAGTACGTCCAGTACGAGGGCGATCCGGGCGCACGCCGAGAGCACGCACCAGACGCCGCGGGCTGCTCCACGAAGATCCGCCGGACAGGCCCTAGCCGCCGCCCGGCGGACCGGCGGCCGCTCACAGCTCCACGAGGGCCGCCGTCGCGTCGTCGTGCGTCTTGCTGCGGCCCAGGTGCACCCGCGCCTCCCGGTCGGCCGCCTCCAGCCGCCGTACCCGCTCGACCAGGGACCCCGCGCCCTCCTTCTGGACGACGTCGAACAGGTCCGTCCAGTCGCCCTCGCCGAACTTCTCCGTCCAGCGGGCCGCCCCGTCCGAGAGCGCGACCAGCGCGCCGACCTCCCGGCGGGGCAGCGCGCCGACGACCGCCCGGGCGGCCACGGCGGGGTCGGCGGCGGCCGTGAAGAAGCCGCCCTCCCGGTTGCGCAGGGTGGCGTCGACGAGCGCGTCCGTGGCCAGCGCGGAGCGGGGCAGCCGGGCGAGGCGGTCGTCGAGGACGGGCCTGACCGCGCCGCCGGGGGCCCGCAGGAGCAGCACGGAGTCGGACAGGACCAGGTACTCCACCGTGTCGGCGGACCAGCGGGCCACGACCACGGTTGCCTGCGGCGTTCGCGCGTGAGAAAGGTCACAGGTGTCCGCGTGGGCGTCGGCGGTGCGGCCGATCGCCCGCGCGAGGATCTCGGCCAGGGTCAGATCCCGGCAGGAAACGGTCAGTTCGGTCAGCGCCCCGCCGAGCCGCGCCGTGTACCAGGGAACGGGATGCAGACACCCCGTCGCACCCCCGGGCGGCGTCACCCCGTCCAGCACGACCACGCAACCTCCCTGTCCGGAGGCGGGTAGTCCGACACCGGCCCAGTCCTCGTTGGGGCGGGCCGCGTCACCGGGTTCCGAAACCAGATCAGTACGCATCCGGCCAGTCTGCACGACCTCTTCACCAGGTTCGCCAAAGGCCGGCAAGCGCCCGCCGAATTGCCACGACCCCGCAGGTCAGGCGCCTGATTTGGGGTGGAATGACGCACTCCGGGCGAGCGTGGTGGCGAATACTGCCAAAGCCTGCCGCGCGCGTCCAACCGGCCCGCCGTACAAGGGCGTCGCACACGCCACCGGAACTTGCCCGCCAACTCTCCTCCGATGTTCACTCCTTCGGGTGGCGGGTCAGGTGATGCGCGACCACTGCCCACCGGCGCTGGGAGGGTCGGGAACCGTACGAACCGGGTGTACGCACCACTTGGCACCGTGCTGACGGGGCGCCATCCGGGCCCCTGGGGAGACGAGTTCAGGATTGCGAGCACCGGTGCAGAAGAAGCGGCCTCGGCGCACAGGCAGGCAGACGGCCCCCGAAGGGACCGGTGAGCAGCCGCCCGTCGGCGCCGGCCGCCCGACCCATGTGCGCACCCGGCTCATCGTCGCCGTCGCCGTGGTCGCCGCGGCCGTCGCCGGAGCCGGCGCACCGTCCGTCCTCACCGCCTCCTCGGACCTCAGCGACTCCCAGGACCTGGTGACCCTGGCCACCCGCACCCAGGACGCCCTGACCCTCGCCCACTCCCTCGCCGACGAGCGCGACGAGGTCACCTCCTACGTCGCCGCCGGCCGGCCCAAGGCCAAGGCGCCCTCCGAGCAGCGCAGCGCCCGCGTCGACCGCCAGGTCGAGGACCTGCGCGCCGACACCGACACCCCGGCCGCGCTGCGCCACGACCTCGACGGCATCGCCGCCGTACGGCGCTCCGCCCTCACCGGCAAGACCGACGCCCTGCGCACCCACCAGGCGTACTCGGCTCTGATCACCGAGCTGCACCGGATGGCCGGCGAACTGGCCGAGCAGATGCCTCCCCGCGCCGGTTCCGGCGCCTACGCGCTCGCCGAACTGGACTCCGCCGTCCAGCAGTCCGCCGCCGCGCGCGGCCTGCTGCTCGCCGCCCTGAACGTGCCGACGAGCACCAGGACGGTGTTCGACCCCGTCACCGGTCTGCCCGGCACCACCACGACCACCACCGCCGCCGACCGCAAACAGCGCGACGCGCTCACCGCCGCCGCCCAGCAGGCCCGCCTGCGCTCCGACGCGGCCGTCGCCGACTTCCGCGAGACCGCGCCCAGGGCGGCGGTGGACTCCTACGACTCCACGGTCACCGGCCCCGAGGTCAACTCCGCCGACACCTACCTCGCCAGGCTCACCGACCAGCCCACCCTCGCCGACAGCGAGCTGACCACCAGCACCAAGAAGCTGGACGCGGCCCTGTCCGCCCGGGTCGACCTGATGCGGGGCGTGGAGGCCGCCCTCTACGACCACCGCACCAAGGACCTCGAAGCGCTCCGGGACGACGACGTCACCGCGCTGGAGATCCGGATCGCCGTCCTCGGCGCCCTGATGCTCGTCGCCGTCGGCCTCGCCACCGCCATGGCCCGTACGCTCACCCGCCCGCTGTCCGTGCTGCGGCGCGGCTCGGCCCGGCTCGCGGAGTCCGACGACCCGGCGGCCCAGGACCCGGTCACGTTCACCGGCCGCAACGACGAGTTCGCCCAGGTCGTCCGGTCCGTCAACGCCCTGCACGGGCACGCCGTCGCCCTGCACCAGCGGGTTGCCACCCTGGAGGCCGACCGCAAGCACCTGGTCGGCCAGCGGCAGCGGATGGCAGACGCCCGCGAGGCGCTGCAGGCCGAACTGTCCGACGCTGCCGACCAGCTGCAGCGGCTGCGCACCAGCATCAGCGGCACCTTCGTCAACCTCGCCCTGCGCACCCTGGGCCTGGTCGAACGCCAGCTCGCCGTCATCGAGGGGCTGGAGGAGCGGGAGCAGGACCCCGACCGGCTCGCCACGCTGTTCAAGCTCGACCACTTCGCCACGGTCATGCGCCGCCACAGCGAGAACCTGCTCGTCCTGGCCGGCACCGAGCACGTCCAGCAGCACCCGGGCCCGGTGCCGCTCGTCGACGTGGTCCGCGCGGCGGTCAGCGAGATCGAACGCTACGAGCGCGTCCGCATCGCGGCCCTCCCGCCCCACGCCCACGTGGCCGGCTTCGCCGCGGACGACCTCTCCCACCTGCTCGCCGAACTCATGGAGAACGCCACCTCGTTCTCCCCGCCCGACCTGCCCGTCGAGGTCTCCGGCTGGCTGCTGGAGTCCGGCGAGGTCATGCTCTCCGTCCAGGACGAGGGCATCGGCATGGCCGCCGAGCGCCTGGACCGCCTCAACACCCGCCTCGCCGAGTTCGACCCCGAGGCGCCGTACGACCAGGAGGGCGACGACGGTCTCGGCCTCGGCCTCTACGTGGTGGCCCGGCTCGCCCACCGCCACGGCGTCCGCGTCCAGCTCCGCGATCCGAAGCAGGGGGGTGTCACGGCGGTCGTCGTCCTGCCCCAGTCCCTCCTCACCGGCCCGCCCACGGCCGCGGTCCCGCCCCCGGCGACGGCCTCCGGCACCACCCACACCTTCACCCTCCCCGGCGCCGAGTCCGAGGCCAACTCCAACGTCCTCCACGCCCGCCCCAAGTCCGTCGACCCCCTGGTAGCCCTCGCCGAACACACGGTCCGGCAGGCGGGGGAACCTGCGGCGCCCGAGGGGGCCGGGGAACTCGGGGAGGCCGGGGAACCGGCGACGACCGACGAGCTCGGGGAGGCCCAGAAGGCGGGGGAGGCCGGAGGACCGGCGACGACCATCGAGGTCGGAGAACCCGAGAAGGCCGGTGAGGCCGGGGAGTCTGGGGTACCGGCGGCGACCGACGAGGTCGGAGAACCCGAGAAGGCCGGTGAGGCCGGGGAGTCTGGGATACCGGCGGCGACCGACGAGGTCGGGGACGCCGAGAAGGCTGGGGTCCCCCGGGAGGCCGGGGGACCGGCGGCGATCGAGGAGCTCGGTACCCCGAGGGTTTCCGACGGGCAGGAACCGGCCGCCGCCCCGACCCCGGTCACGGACGCCCGCGCGCGGCCGGAGTCCCCCGAGGAGCCGTCCGCCCGGGAGCCCTCCCGCCCGAAGGCCCCGCCGGAGACGTTCGCCGAGACGACGATGGAACTCTTCCTCCCGGACCTTGCGGCCCCCGGGCAGCCCGAGGAAGCGGCAGAGGCCGGGGACGGCCCGTCCGCCTCGTACCACGCGCACCCCGCTGTCCCGGCCCCCGCCATCGGCGAGCCTGCCGCCCCCCACCACGTGCCCGCGGCCGCCGGCGGTGAGGTCGCCCCACAGGGGCCACCCGCATCCGACGACGAAAGCCGCACGGGTGGTGCGGGTGGGAACGAAGACCGCGCCGAAGCCGAAGGCGAGGCGCTCACCAGCAAGGGCCTCCCCAAACGCACACCCAGGATCACCGCACCCACCGCCCCGCCCCGCCAGCGCCCCGCGTCCCTCGACGCCGAAGCCCTCCGCCGCAGGCTCGGCGGCTTCCGCCAGGGAGCGCAGGCCGGCTACCGGGCCGTAGAAGAAGAGAACCGCACCGAACCAGTCACGGGGGGCCCAGCCGAGGAGGCAAGCAGTTGACCGCGCCCAGTACCTATGGACTGAGCAGTGAAGCCCGCAACCTGCACTGGCTGCTGACCAACCTGGTCGAGGAAGTACCCGGCATCCAGTCCGTCGCCGTCGTCTCCTCCGACGGCCTGCTGCTCCTGTCCTCCGACCCCGTCCGCACCCAGGCGTCCCGCGAGGCCCGCCCGGCACGGGGCCCCCGCGGCTCCTCCGCCGACCTCGCCACCATCGTCTCCGGCATCGGCAGCCTCACCCTCGGCGCCGCCAGGCTGATGGACCTCGGCGGGGTCAAACACACCATGGTCGCCATGGACGAGGGCAGCCTGTTCGTGATGTCCATCAGCGACGGCTCCCTCCTCGGCGTGCACGGCTCCGCGGAGTGCGACATGAGCGTCGTGGCGTACCACATGGCCCTCTTCGTCGGCCGCGCCGGCCACGTCCTCACCCCCGAACTCCGCAGCGAACTGCGCCAGTCCCTGACGTCCGAGCCCACCGGGAGCACCCGATGAGCGGCCCCGCGAGGAACACGCGCAAACACCTCCCCGTGCGCGGCGGCGCCCGCAAGCCCGCCCGCGTCCGCCCCTACTCGCTGACCGGCGGCCGTACCCGCTTCGGGCACGTCCTGCTGGTGGAGACTTTCGTCGGGAGCACCGCCGCTCTCGAAGCCCCCGAGGAACGCCGGGAACTGACGAGCGCGCCGGCGTCCCGGGTCATGCCGGAGATGCGGGCCATCGTCGAACTGTGCCGCCGCATGCGCACGGTGGCCGAGATCGCCGCGCTGCTGAGGATGCCGCTCGGTGTGGTCCGCGTCCTGCTGAGCGACCTCGCGGACCAGGGAAAGATCCGTGTGTACGGCACCGGGACCGGTCACGGCACCGGCCGCCCGGACCGCGCGCTGCTGGAAAGGGTGCTGAGTGGACTCCGTCGTCTCTGACGCCGCTCCTGGCGTCTCCCCGCTCGTCGGCCCCGAGCCCGACGAGAACCTGCGGTCCTGGCAGACGGACCCCACGCGGGCTCCGATCGCCACGAAGATAGTCGTGGCCGGCGGCTTCGGCGTCGGCAAGACGACCCTGGTCACCGCCGTCTCGGAGATCACTCCGCTGCAGACCGAGGCGCTGATGACCGAGGCGAGCGAGGACACCGACGACCTCACCGCCACGCCGGGCAAGCTGTCCACCACCGTGGCCATGGACTTCGGCCGCATCACGCTCGACGACGACCTGGTGCTCTACCTGTTCGGCACGCCGGGCCAGCAGCGGTTCTGGTTCATGTGGGACGACCTGGTGCGCGGTGCGATCGGCGCCGTCGTGCTCGCCGACACCCGCCGGCTGAAGGACTGCTTCCCCGCGCTGGACTACTTCGAGAGCTGCGGCATGCCGTACGTCGTCGCCGTCAACCACTTCGACGGCACCGAGCGGTTCGAGCCGGAGGACGTGCGCGAGGCCCTGACGATCCCCCCGCACGTCCCCGTCATGATCATGGACGCGCGACGGCGGATCTCGGCCATCGAGACCCTCCTGGCCCTGGTGGCCCACGCCCTGGACGAAACCCCCGAGTAGTCACGGGCCGGGCCACCGTCCGGGCCCCCGCACCCCACCGTCGTACCAAGCCTTCGCAGCAAGCCCCGCCCCGTAGGAGACGCACCCGCATGCGGAAGATACTCGTCGTCGGAGCCGGCCAGTCCGGCCTCCAGCTCGCCCTCGGCCTGCAGTCGCACGGCTACGAGGTCACCCTGATGTCCAACCGGACCGCGGACGAGATCCGCTCCGGCCGGGTCATGTCCACGCAGTGCATGTTCGACACGGCCCTGCAGCACGAGCGCGATCTCCAGCTGAACTTCTGGGAGTCCCAGGCCCCGAAGATCGAGGGACTCGGCGTCTCGGTCGCGGCCCCCGGCTCGCACGACCCCGGGCCGACCCAGCGGGCCATCGACTGGGTGGGCAGGCTCGACGGCCACGCCCAGTCCGTCGACCAGCGGGTGAAGATGGCCGGCTGGATGGAGACCTTCGCCCAGCGCGGCGGCCAGCTGGTCATCCACGGCGCGGCCGTCGGCGACCTCGACTACTTCTCCCGCACCTACGACCTCGTCCTGGTGTCCGCCGGCAAGGGCGAGCTGGTGTCGATGTTCGCCCGGGACGCCGAGCGCTCCCCGTACAGCGAGCCGCAGCGCGCGCTGGCGGTGGCCTACGTCCACGGGCTGGGCCCGCGCCCCGAGCACCCCGACTTCCACGCCGTGCGTTGCAACCTGGTCCCAGGCGTCGGCGAGCTCTTCATCATGCCGACGCTGACCACCTCCGGGTCGGCCGACATCCTCTTCTGGGAGGGCATACCCGGCGGCCCGCTGGACGCCTTCGGCGGGATCAAGGACCCGGCGGAACACCTCTCCCTGACCCTGGAACTCATGGAGAAGTTCACGCCGTGGGAGTACGCGCGGGCCACCAAGGTCGAACTCACGGACGCCGGTGGCACGCTGGCCGGCCGGTACGCGCCGACCGTCCGCAACCCGATCGGCCGCCTCCCGGGCGGCGGCCTGGTCCTCGGCGTGGCCGACGTGGTCGTCGCCAACGACCCCATCACCGGCCAGGGCTCCAACTCGGCCTCCAAGTGCGCCGCGGCGTACCTCGCGTCCATCCTGGAGCGGGGGGAGGAACCGTTCGACGAGGAGTGGATGCGGGGGACGTTCGACCGGTACTGGGCCACGGCGCAGCACGTCACCAAGTGGACCAACGCGATGCTGGCGCCGCCGCCGGAGCACATCCTGAACCTCATCGGAGCCGCGGGGGAGTTGCAGCCGGTGGCTGATCGGTTCGCCAACGCGTTCAACGACCCGGCCGACTTCGAGAACTTCTTCTATGAGCCGGAGAAGTGTCAGGCGTACCTCGCTTCGGTGGCCTGATCGCCGTAGGGGCGGCGGCTGTTCGGTGGCTGCCGGCGAGTTGTGGCTTGTCGCGCAGTTCCCCGCGCCCCTAGGTGGGCTGCCCTTGGCGTGGGTGTCAAGGGCGGACCGCGCCCAGGACCGGATAGCTTGCCAGGGGTGAGACCTTGACCTTTTCTCCCGGGCGAGGGGCCTGGACCACCTGCCTGTCGCCGATGTAGAGGGCGACGTGGGTGGCCTTGGGGTAGTAGACGATGAGGTCGCCCGGGCGGAGTTGGTCGAGGGGGATTTTCGGCAGGTGGGACCACTGGGCCTGGCTGGTGCGGGGGATGGGGGTGCCGGCGTGGGTCCAGGCCTGGGCGGTCAGGCCTGAGCAGTCGTACGACGCCGGGCCCTGCGCTCCCCACGCGTACGGCTTGCCGACCTGGGCCAGGGCGTAGCCGACCGCACGCCGGGCGGCCGGGGTCGGGGGGCGGTCGTCGCCGCCGAGGGCGCCGGAGGTGGTGAGGCTGCGCTGGGCGTCGGTGACGCCGGCCTGCTCCAGCTTCGCGATCTCGCTGAGCTGCTCGGGGGTGAGGGTGGCCAGGAGGCGTTCGATGTCGCCGAGCCTGGCCTGGACGTCGTCCCGTGCCTTCTTCTGCTTGCCGGCCAGGGTGAGCTGGGTGTCCAGGGCCTTGCGGGCGGCCTTGGCCAGGGTGTCCTGCTTCTTCTCGGCGCCGGTCAGACGGCCCACGGTCCGGGTGCGCTGCTCGGCGAGTTCGCCGATGACATGGCCTTCGTCCAGGGCGTGCTGGGGGTCGGGGGCGAGCAGGAGGCGGACGTAGGGGGAGATGTCGTCGGCACCCTGGTACTGCTGGCGGGCCAGTTGCCCGACGGCGGTCCGGCTGTCCTGGAGGGAGAGGCGGGCGTGGGCCAGGGCGGCGTCGAGGCGGTCGACCTCGGCGCGCTGCTGTGTGAGCTTCTCCTGGGTGCCGTCGTAGGTCTGGGTGGCCTCCTCCGCCTGCTGGTACATCCGCTGAAGGTCCGTCAGCAGTTGGGCGACGGTCCGCTGCGGCTGGGGTGCGGCGACCGCGGGGACCGGCGCGAGGGCGGCCTGGGCCGCCATCGCCGCCGTACAGGCCAGACGGAGAAGCACTCCTGACACGTCATCACCTCCGGTGCGGGGAGGCGGCTTTTCCGCTTCCCGGGCACCGGCAGCTTGGGCACGGGTCCGCGCGGTCCGCGCGGCGAGCGTGCGCGGTCCGGCGTAATAGTGTCACCCGTCGGTGTCGTCCGGCTTGCCGGACGGCGTGGTGTCCGGCCCCGGCGCCGATGGCCGGGGCTCCGGCCTGGACCAGGGCCACCTGAGCCTTCCGCCGTACTTGTCATCGGGGTCGTAGAGGTACTTCCAGCCCTGGACCAGGCCCAGCCGCTTGCTGTGGCCCCTGGGCACGCGGTGGTAGACGAGCACGGCGGGCGGGCCGCCCGCCGCGTCGGGGACGGGGATGCGGTACGTCTTCGGGGGGTGCCCGGTGGGGCCCAGCAGGACCGGGAGCACCCGGCCGTCCATGGGTCCGCCCTCGAAGGGGGTGTCCTGGCTTTTCACGGCACCAGTCTCAGACATCCTCGGCGAGCGCGCCGACCAGCTCGGCGGTCTCCGGGTCGCGGGCGGCGGTCACCGTGAGCATCGCGACGAACTCGTCGACCAGCCAGTCGCGCAACTCGTCGGCCGGGGGCTGCTTGTCCTCGTCGAGCCAGATGAGGGAGGCCGCCTCGACGGCCGTGATCCATACCCGGACGGTCATGCGCAGGCGCGGGCCGGGGTCAACGACGCCGAGGTGGTTGTGGATGTGCTCGGCGGCGGAGCGGCGTACGCCGTCCACCGTGGCGGTCGTCCGGGACGTCTCCACCACGCTGCCGCCCTGGAGGAGGGCGCTGAAGCCGGTGTCGTGCTGGTCGACGAAGGCAAGGTAGCGGTCGAGGGCGCGGGACAGGCGGGGGAGGAGGGGGCCCTGGCGGGGTTCGGCGAAGCAGTGCTGGAGTTCCTCGGCGGCGGATCCGAGCGCGGCCTCGTACAGCTGCTGCTTGCCGCCTGGGAAGTAGCGGTACACCAGGGGGCGGGAGACTCCGGCCGCCTCCGCCACGTCGTCGAGGGAGACCTCCTCTGGGGCGCGGTGCGCGAAGAGGGAGAGCGCGGCGTCGAGGAGCTGGGTACGGCGCTCCTCGACACTGAGCCGTCTGTAGGCGGGAGTCGCGGCCGGGGTCATGCCCGTCAGCGTAGTCGCCTGCGGCGTGCGGGACCGTTCTCACCTGCGGCCCGGTGGGGGCTGGTCGCGCCCACGCGGCGGAGCCGCATACGGATACAGCCCCGCGCCCCCCTCGGGGCACTGCCCCCGTCTGTGTCGTCTTCGCCCGCGGGCGCGTTGGGGCTGGTCGCGCAGTTCCCCGCGCCCCTTTCGGGGCACGTCGCAGCCCTGCCGTACGTAGCTGCGGGCATGCGTGCCTCTTCCAGTGCCTCAAGGGCCCGGGGGACCCCCAGGGCGGCACGCGTGGGCGCAGCGGCACCCTGCTGGCGCCGGGGAGCGACCCCCCCCGGGCCGTCCCGCCTACGCCAGCAGGCCCGAGGACCTCCACAGGCGGCGGCCGACACCGCGGAGGACGCCGATGTCGTCCAGGAAGTCCGTCAGCCGCTTCGAGCCGGTCTGCATGACCTCCTGGCGGTGCCCGCTCGCCTTCACCTGGGCCATCGCCTCCCGCTTGTCCAGCCCCACGTTCGCGTACACGTCGGGATTCACGAACGCGACCGAGAACACCCGGGCGAACTCCCCGGACGTGACCCGGGTGAACTCCTGGGACCACTTCGGCGCCGTAAGCATCTGCCGGCGCAGCTCCTCGCGGGCGTACCGCACGTGCCGGGCCTCCTCGACCACATGGATGCGCGTGACGCCCCGGATCAGCGGCTGCACCCGCTCGTCCGGGAACGTCAGCCGCTGCATCCAGTCCAGCACCTCCTCACCGAGGAGCGTGGCGGTGAAGGACCCGGGTGTCGTGGATATGGTCTTGAACAGGCGCCCCAGGTTCTGGTGGGCCCGGCTCACCGGGTACCAGGGCGTCCCGCCCCGCGAGATCACCCGCGCGAACATCTTCGAGTGCCGGCACTCGTCCTCGATCTCGGTCAGCGCGTACCGCACGTGCGCGCTCGTCGCCGCCTTGTCGTAGATGTGCCGGACGAGCAGCTGCATCAGGATCAGCTCGAACCAGATGCCGAGGGAGGCCAGCGCCGCGGCCTCGTGCTGGGAGAGCAGGATCCGCTGCTCCTCGCTCATCCGCTTCCACATCGGGGTGCCGTACAGCGACACCAGCTCCGGCGGCCAGAACCACTTGCCCTCCTCGAAGGGGGCGTCCCAGTCCAGCTCCTTGTCCGGGTCGAAGGAGTGCTTGGCGGAAGACACGAGCAACCGTTCGGCCACCTGTTCCCGGTCCTTGAGCAGGCCGAGCGCGTCGCGCAGCCCGTCGAGAGCGTCCGCTTCCGTCACGGTCGTCATGGATTGCTCACCTCGTTGCCCGGGGGTATGTCGTCCGCCTCTTATGAGACTGCTTGTCAGCAAGCTCGTCAATCCCCTGCGCGCCACTTGTTGACTGTTCGTCTACGAAGCCGGGCGCCGACGCGGGGCGCGGGTGCTGCCGTACGGCGCTGTCACCCGCGTGCAGTAGCGTGCTGGCGTGTCCATGCCTCCGCCGCCGCAGCAGCCCCAGAACCCCTACGGCCAGCAGCCCCCGCAGGGCCCCGGCCCGTACGGCCCGCCGCCCGGCCCCCAGCCCCAGCCGCCGTACGGCGCTCAGCCGTACCCCCCGCAGCAGCCGTACCCGCCCCAGCAGCCCTTCCCGCCCCAGCAGCCGTACCCGGCTTGGGGGATGCCGCCCATGGGGCCGCCGCCGAAGAAGAGCCGGGTGGGTCTCGTGCTCGGCATCGTCGGCGGGGTCGTCGTCCTGATCGTCGGCGGGCTGGTGGCGCTCGGCGTGCTCGGCTGGCAGATCGAGAAGAGCCTGCCGAAGGCGGAGAACAAGCTCACGCTGCCCGGAACCCTGCTGGACGGGCAGTACCAGTTCGCCGAGAAGATGCCGGCGAGCCAGACCGGCAAGATCGAGGACGAGGCCAACAGCGCCTGGGACGCCCAGGACATCCATGCCCTGGGCGCCCGCTACGACCGCGGGGGCGACCCGTCCAAGGGCCTGCTCGTGGTGTCGAGCATGTACGGCCGGTTCAAGCACGAGGCCGACGTCCGGCACGGCATGCTCAAGGGCGCCGCCGACGCCGACGGCGTGACGCTCGTGCAGCCCGAGAAGGACGCCACCCCGCCCGGCGCGCAGACCACCATCACCTGCGAAGTGGTCTCCCAGCAGGAGTCCCTCGTGACGGTCACCTACCCGATCTGCGCGTGGGCCGACGGCAACACCGCCGCGGTCGTCGGCGAGATCGACGTGGAGCACAAGGACGCGTCCGACGTGGACATCGCGGCCGCCGCCCGCGACACCCTCACCGTCCGCTCCGAGATGATCAAGCCGGCCAACTGATCCCGGCCGGCGTACGCCCCGCGGGCCGTACGCCGGCGGGTCCCGCCCCGTCACCTCACGACGACCCGAGGACCGCCTCCATCACCGCCTTCGCGATCGGCGCCGCCACCCCGCCGCCGCTGATGTCACGCCGGTTCGCCGACGCGTCCTCGACCACCACCGCCACCGCCACCTGCGGCTCCATCGCGTCGTCGGCCTGCGCCCAGGAGACGAACCAGGCGTAGGGGACACCGGAGTTGTCGACCCCGTGCTGCGCGGTCCCCGTCTTCCCGCCGACCAGCGCGCCGGGGATCGCCGCGTTCGCGCCGGTGCCCTCGTCGACCACGCCGGTCATCAGCTCCTTCAGCTTCACGGCCGTCGACGGGCGCATCACCTGCCGGGCCGGGCGCACCCCGCTGCCCGCGACGGTCTCCCCGCCCTGCCGGGTGCTGCGCTCCACCAGGTACGGCAGCCGCAGCCGGCCCCCGTTCGCGACGGCCGCCGCGACCATCGCCATCTGAAGCGGGGTCGCCCGCGTGTTGTACTGCCCGATCGACGACAGTGCGAGCTGGGCGTCGTCCACGTGCGTGTCGAAGGTGGACCGGGCCACCGAGAACGGGACGCGCAGCCGGTCGTCGTTGAAGCCGAACGCCCGCGCCGTGTCCGCCATGTCCCGCACCCCGACGTCCACGCCCAGCTTGGCGAACACCGTGTTGCACGACCACTCGAACGCCGTGCGCAGCGAGGCGTCGGCGCAGCCGTCGGTCTCGTTGGTGAGCCGGGTGGTGGTGCCGGGCAGCCGGTAGGGATCGGGGGAGTCGGTCGGCTCGTCCAGGTCGGTGATCACCCCCGAGTCCAGCGCCGCCGCCGCGGTGACCACCTTGAACGTCGACCCCGGCGGATACGTCTGCCGTACGGCGCGGTCCAGCATCGGTTTCTCCGGGTCGTGCCCGAGCCGCGCCCACGCCGACGCGACCGCCTCGCCGTTGCCGGACAGCTCCGAGGGGTCGTACGACGGACTCGACACCAGCGCCAGCACCCGGCCCGTGGCCGGCTCGATCGCCGCCACCGCGCCCTTGCGCCCGTCCAGCCCCCGGAACGCGGCCTCCTGCGCGTCCGCGTTCAGGGTCGTGACGACGTCGCCGCCGGGGTTCTGCGCCCGCGTCACGTCGTTCCACAGGGGGAGCGGCGAGAGGATCGAGTCGGTGCCGGAGAGGATGCCGTCCGAGGTGTGCTCCAGCAGGGTGGTGCCGTACAGCTGGGAGGCGAAGCCGGTGACCGGCGCGTACAACGGGCCGTCGAGGTACCTCCGTTCGTAGCGCAGTTGCTCGCCGGTGTCGACGGAGCCGGTGACCGTCCGGCCGTCCACCACGATGTCGCCGCGCGGCTGGCTGTAACGGGCGATCGTGGCACGCCGGTTGGCCGGGTTGCGGTCGTAGTCGCCGGCCCGCATCACCTGCACGCGGGCGGCGTTGACCAGCAGCGCCACGAGCAGCAGGACACAGAACGCGGACGCGCGCTTGATGTACGTGCTCATCGGCCACCTGTTCGGTACGTCGTCGTCCGGCCCCTGGTGGGGGTCGTCATGGGGCCACCTGCCCGTCGTACTGGCTGCGAGCCGAGTCGCTCACGCGGATCAGCAGCGCCACGATGGCCCAGTTGGTGACGACCGACGAACCGCCCTGGGCGAGGAACGGCATCGCCATGCCGGTCAGCGGGATCAGCCCGGTCACGCCGCCCGCGATCACGAACACCTGGAGCGCGACGATCGAGGCGAGGCCGACGGCGAGCAGCCGGCCGAACGGTTCGCGCAGGGCGAGGCCCGCCCGGTAGCCGCGCTCCACGAGCAGGGCGTACAGCAGGAAGATCGCTGAGAGGCCGGCCAGCCCCAGCTCCTCGCCGGCCGTGGCCAGGATGAAGTCGGACTTGGTGGCGAAGCCGATCAGGACGGAGTGGCCGAGTCCCAGGCCGGTGCCGAGGATGCCGCCCGCGGCGAACGCAAACAGCGACTGCGCGAGCTGGTTGGGGCCCTGCCCGGCGTCGATCGTCGCGAAGGGGTGCAGCCAGTCCTCGATCCGGCCGTGCACGTGCGGCTCCAGATGGCCCACGGCGACCGCGCCGAGCGTGGCCAGCACCAGGCCGACCGCGATCCAGCCGGTCCGGCCCGTGGCGACGTACAGCAGGACGACGAACAGGCCGAAGAACAGCAGGGAGGTGCCGAGGTCGCGCTCCAGTACCAGCACGCCGACGCTGAGCAGCCAGATCGCCACGATCGGGCCCAGCACCCGGCCGGTCGGCAACTGCATCCGCCACACCCGGCGGCCGGTGTACGCCAGCGCGTTGCGGTTGGCGGCCAGATAGGCGGCGAAGAACACGGCGAGCAGCACCTTCGCGAACTCGCCCGGCTGGATGGAGAATCCGGCGATCCGGATCCAGATGCGGGCGCCGTTGACCGCCGGGAACAGGATCGGCAGGACCAGCAGCGCGAGGGCGGCGACCACACAGACGTACGAGTAGCGCTGGAGGACGCGGTGGTCGCGGAGCACGAGGACGACGGCGATGAACAGGCCCACCCCGAGGGTGGACCACACCAGTTGGGTGGGGGCCGCCTGGTCGTGCGGGGTCTCCAGGTCGAGCCGGTAGATCAGCACCAGGCCCAGTCCGTTGAGCAGCACGCCGATGGGCAGCGGCAGGGGGTCGGCGTACGGCGCCCGGATGCGGACGGCGATGTGCGCGCACAGGGCGAGGACGCCGAGGCCGGCGCCGTAACCGACCGCGCCGGGCGGGACGGTGCCGGTGCGGGCGAGGCCGACGGCGCAGTAGCCGTACACCGACAGCACGACGGCCAGGACGATCAGGGCGAGTTCGATGCCGCGGCGGCGGGGGAGCCGTACGACGGGGGGCGGGGCCTGGGTCGCCGTGAGGGTGGTTCCGGCCTTCGTCATGTCCGGAACCTACCCAAATAGGTCGTGTTGTGTGCCGTGCTGATCAGCACCAGCGTGGCGCGAGGGCCTTGACGGCGAAACGCGGGGACATGGGGCCTCCCGGGGGCGGACTCGGTCTGACTGACCGCCACATTAGGAGGGAGCCGGGCGGGACGCCCCTTGCACTGGGCCAACGGGGGAGGCGCGAGTACGGCCACCACCCGCCCGCGCAGTACCCCGCGCCCCTCGGGGCGGTTGCGGTTGTCCGTCGGGTGCGGCCCGCCCGGTGCCGGCCGCGCAGTTCCCCGCGCCCCTTGGGGTGTTCGGTCGTCGTTCGGCTGCCGGGCATGGGGATGCGACACCGGCCCGCTGGGGCGCTCCCCCAAAGGGGCGCGGGGAACTGCGCGAGAAGCCACGACGGGCCTGCGCGTGACCACGGCGTGTGCCACCCCCCTAGGGGCGCGGGGAACTGCGCGAGAAGCCACGACGGGCCTGCGCGTGGCGACGGCGTGTACCGCCCCCCTAGGGGCGCGGGGAACTGCGCGAGAAGCCACGACGGGCCCGCGGCTGGCGACGGCGTGTGCCACCCCTCAGGGGCGCGGGGAACGCGCGATCAGGTACGCACGGCCCGGGGCGGAGTGGTGCTCGGAGGGGTGGGGAGGGTCAGGGAGGCCACCGCACCCCCGTCGGCCGCATTCGCGAAGTGCAGCCTCGCTCCCAGCACCTCCGCCTGCCCCACCGCGATCGTCAGCCCCAGCCCGTGCCCCCGGGCACCCCCCTCCGTGCGGAACCGCTGGGGACCATGGACCACCAGGTACTCCGGATACCCCTCCCCGTGGTCCCGCACCGTCACCCGCGGCCCCTCCACCGTGACCACCACCGGCCCCCGCCCGTGCTTGTGCGCGTTGGCCACCAGATTCCCCAGCACCCGCTCCAGCCGCCGCCGGTCGGTCTCCACCCGGGCGTCCCGCACCACCCGCACCTCGGCGTCGGTCCCCGACGCCCGCACCACCCGCGCGGCCAGCGCACCGAGCGCCTCGGTGTCCACCGCCGGCGTCTCCCGGCCGGTGTCCAGCCGGGAGATCTCCAGCAGGTCCTCGGTGAGCGTGCGCAGCGCCGCCACCCGGTCCCGGACCAGCTCCGTCGGCCGGCCGGGAGGCAGCAGCTCGGCCGCCGCGTGCAACCCCGTCAGCGGCGTACGCAGCTCGTGCGCCACGTCCGCCGTGAACCGCTGCTCGCTCAGCAGCTTGCCCTGCAGCGACGCCGCCATGCCGTCCAGCGCCGCCGCCACCGAGGCCACCTCGTCCTGCGGCCGCGAAGGGTCCCGGGTCCGCGGGTCGTTCACCCGGGCGTCCAGGTCGCCCACGCTGATCCGCCGGGCCACGCGCGCCGTGCCGTGCAGCCGTCTCGTCACCCGGGTCACCGCGAACAACCCGACCAGCACCGTCACCCCGATGGCCAGCACGGACGACCACAGGATCGACGTGTCCAGCCCCTCGATCGTGCGGGACTGCTGCCCGTAGCCGACCCGCACGGCGAGCGCCCGGTGCCCGTCGGCCGGCCCGGCAGCCCACATCGTGGGGCGCCCGTCCTGCGAGGAGACCATCGTGGCGCGCTTCCCGGACACCGCCAGCCTCCGCAGCGGCGCGGGCAGCCCCGGCGGGTCCACCCCGGCGCCCGGTCGCAGGGCGTCGCCCGCCTGGTAGGCGTCCGTGGCGTCCGCCAGCCGGCTCAGCGCCTGGTCACGGGCCTGACTCACGGTCTGGTCGGTCACCGAGACGTGCACCAGGACGCCGAGCAGCGCGGCCAGCGCACAGCACATCACCGTGATGAACGCGGCCGACTTCACCGCGAGCGTCTCCGCCCACCGGGGCAGCGCGAGCCCCATCACTCGCCCGCCGACGCGGTCGTACCCGACGAAGGCGTACCCGGCGTCGAGGGGGTGAGGGACGGCGAAGGCGTCAATGACGGTGACGGGGAGGCGGACGGACTGGGGCTCGCCGACGGCCTGCGCGTGTGCCGGCCGCCGCCCGTGCGCAGGAACTCGTCGCGGGAGAACACCATCGCCCGCTGCTCGGGATCCCACGCCCAGCTGGTGCGGTACTCATAGCCGGTGATCCCCGCCGGGGAGCGCACGATCACCGCCCGCCCGGCCAGCTCCACCCCGATGATCGCGTCGTTGTCGGCCAGCACCTGCACCAGCCGGTGCTTCTCGACGGTGTAGATCCGCACCGCCGTCTGGTTGGTCGGGTACAGCCGGAAACCGAGCGCCAGTTCGTCCCGGCCGTCACCGGTCAGATCGCGGTAGTACGCCTTCAGCACCGGGCACCGCGCCCGGTCCCCGCCCGGCTCGCACTCCTTCACCCGGTCCACCGTCGCGTGGTACGCCCCCTTCGACCCGTAGTCGTCCGGGTGCGCCGAGATCTCCGCCCGTACGACGTCCACCGGGGCCACCTTCCGGATGTCGTCCCCGGGCACGCGGACGCCCTTGACGACCTCCCGCTCCGCCTCGTCGTACGGCCAGGCCGGGCTGGACGCGGGCCGCAGGTCCGGCCACAGCTTGGCCGGGCTGACGGCGGTCGGCGTGGCCCCCGCCGACTGCAGGCCCCCCGAGTCCCCGCAGGCCACCGCCGTCGCCGAGAGCAGCACGACGGCGGCCGCGGCGAGGGCGGTACGCGCGGGGCGACGGGCTGGCACGGGGCTCCTGAGCTGAGGGGAGGGCAGGACGGCCCGTACACCTTATTCGTACGGAAGTCCTTTTTGCGCACCGCAGGGGGTACTCCGGAAGAGGCTACTCGGCCGGTTTTCCCGGCAGCAGAGCGGTCCGTGCGCCGGCCCTCGGGTACGCCGCGCCTCGAGCCGGCCCCGTTTCGCCCCGTTTCACCGGGCGCGTTCCACGGTAGCCGGGTTCTTGGCCGGGTTCTTGCCCAGGGAGCGCCCCGCCTGTTCCCATGGTCGAGGGGTGATGGCGCATGAGCGCACTACGCGTGGTGCCGACCTGGCGGCACGGCCGCGAACGGCTGTACGTCTGCCGCCGGGACGGAAGCAACGTCGCCTGGTACGACCCGGAGTCCGGCCGGGTCAACCTGCTCGGCGAGGACCACCGGGAGGCCGTACTCGAAGCCCTGGAACCGTTCCTGGCCGGCCCGGTGGCCGTGGGCCCGCCGCCCGTCCCCACACCCGCCGAGATGGCCCGGCTCACCCTCCACCCGGACGACGACCTCGCGCCCAACCGCCCCGGCGAGGCCCTGCTCGTCGCCCTCGACCGGGGCCCCGGCCCCGCCCACCGCTTCCGCCCCGACCCGCGCCGGCACGCCCTGACCGCGGAGCAGACCGTCGGCGAGGCCCTGGACCGGATGGAGGGCGCCGGCTGGCACACCCTGCACTCCCTCCCGCTCCCCGGCGGCGACCGCGTCCACCACCTGCTGATCGGCCCCGGCGGCCTCTTCGCCGTACACGCCCTGTACGCCCGCAAGCAGCGGGTCAGGGTGGACGACCCGCTGGTCACCGTCGGCCGCCACGACGCCGAGCCGCTGCTGCGCCGCCTGCGCGCCGACGCCGACCGCGCCTCCCACGCCCTGACCGCCGAGGTCCGCCCGGTACTCGCCCTGGCGAACCCCGCGGACCTCACCGTCACGGCACCCCCGCGCTCCCTGCACGTCCTGCGGGACACCGAGCTGCCGGGGCTGACCGGGCTGGGCGCCGTACTGAAACCGGCGGACGTGGAGGCGCTGCACGCGATGGCACGCGACCGGAACACGTGGGTGTAGGTCTTCCTGTTTCGCCTCACGCCGTCCGGTCCGCTCACGGCAGTCGTGCCGCCCCTTTCGGGTCCAGCAGCGGGGCCAGCAGGTCCCCGTAGTCCTGGATCCGCGGCGCGAGGTCCTCCGCGACGAACTCCAGCTGGGCCGGCGCCCCGCAGTCCGCGACCTCCTCCCAGGTCACCGGCGCCGACACCAGCGGGGTGCGCCGGGCCCGCACGGTGTACGGCGCCGCCGTGGTCTTGCGGGCCGCGTTCTGGCTCCAGTCGACGAACACCTTCCCCGGCCGCAGACTCTTCGTCATCCGGTGCACCACGAGCCGCGGCATCGCCCGCTCCGCCTCCACCGCAAGCGCCTTCGCGTACTCCGACGTCTCCTCCGACGAGCCCCCGCGCACCGCCGCCAGCAGATGCAGTCCCTTCGACCCGGCCGTCTTGGCGTACGCCTCGATCCCGTCCGCGGCGAGGCGATCGCGCAGCCACAGCGCGACCTCGCAGCACTGCACGATCGTCGCGGGCGCCCCCGGATCGAGGTCGAAGACCAGCCGGTCGGCCTCGTCCGGGGACTGTACGAGCCACTGGTGCGTGTGGAACTCGGTGACCAGGTTCGCCGCCCACACCAGGCTCGCCAGATCCCGTACCACCACCATCCGGGCCGGCCCCTCCGACCGGGGGACCTCGGCGGTCATGACCCACTCGGGCGTACCCGGCGGCACGTTCTTCGCGAAGAACAGCTGCCCGTCCGGCCCGTCCGGATACCGCAGGAAGGACAGCGCCCGGTCGCGCAGGTGCGGCAGCAGGACGGGGGCGGTCGTCGCGTAGTAGTGCAGCAGCTCCCCCTTGGTGAAGCCGGTCGCCGGATACAGCACCTTTTGCAGGTTGCTCAGCGGGACCCGGCGCCCCTCCACCTCTGTGATAGGCGTCATAGGATGACAATCTCAGAGAACTAGTGATGTAACAGTACATATCGGCAGTGCATATCGGCCGGAAAGGGGCGGAACGTGCGATCCATCTGGAACGGCGCCATCTCCTTCGGTCTCGTCAGCATCCCGATCAAGCTGGTGAACGCCACCGAGAGCCACGCCATCGCCTTCCGCCAGGTCCACACCGAGGACAACGGCCGCATCCGCTACCGCAAGGTCTGCGAACTGGAGGACCGCGAGGTCACCCAGGCCGAGATCGGCAAGGCGTACGAGGACGCCGACGGCTCGATGATCCCGATCACCGACGAGGACCTCTCCCACCTGCCGATCCCCACCGCGCGCACCATCGAGATCGTCGCTTTCGTACCGGCCGACCGGATCGACCCCCTCCAGATGGGCGCCGCCTACTACCTGGCGGCGAGCGGCGCGCCCGCGGCGAAGCCGTACACCCTGCTCCGTGAGGCCCTCAAGCGCAGCAACAAGGTCGCCATCGCCAAGTACGCGCTGCGCGGCCGGGAACGCCTCGGCATGCTGCGGGTGGTCGGCGAGGCCATCGCCATGCACGGACTCCTCTGGCCCGACGAGGTCCGCGCCCCCGAGGGCGTCGCCCCGGACGTCGACGTCACCGTCCGTGACAAGGAACTCGACCTGGCGGACGCCCTGATGGACACCCTCGGCGAGGTCGACCTGACCGAGCTGCACGACGAGTACCGCGAGGCGCTGGAGGAGGTCATCGCGGCGAAGGCGGCGGGCGAGGCCCCGCCGGAGAGCCCCGCGCCGGCGACCGGCGGCAAGGTGCTCGACCTGATGGCAGCGCTGGAGAACAGCGTGCGCGCGGCCCGCGAGTCGCGCGGCGGCGCGGAGCCGGAGCAGGAGCAGCGCGAGCCGGAGGAGGGGGCCGAGGTCAGACGCCTGCACGAAGGCCGGTCCGCCGCGAAGGAGACGGGGCGCAAGAAGGCGGCGCCCGCGGCTCGCGCCAGGAAGACGGCGGCCAAGCCGGACCGGGGCACGAAGAAGACGGCGGCGAGGTCTTCCTCGTCGAGGTCCACGGCCAAGTCCGCAGGCGGCTTCACCGCCAAGCCGGCCGCCAAGTCGACTGCCAAGTCCACCGCCAAGTCGGCCGCCAAGGCGACGCCGAGTGCCAAGACGGCGACGACCGCCAAGACGGCGGCGAAGAAGACGGCGGCTAAGAAGACGGCGTCGTCCCGCAAGCGCTCGGCCTGACGACGGCGGCCAAGAAGACGGCGTCGTCCCGCAAGCGCTCGGCCTGACCGGACGAGGCGCGGCGGGTATGACACACCGCCCTCTGCTCTTGTGACCCGAGGCCCGCACTCGTCCGGAAGCGCTGACCGGCGCCGGTGGCGAGGGCGGTGAGGATGACGGTGCCGGGACCGGCCCTCGGGTGCGGCGCCGAGCGCGTGTGAAGCAGGTGCACGCGGCCGTGCATCCCCGGTACGCCCGTACCCCCGGCACGTCCGGTGTACGGGCCCCCGGCGTCCCCGGCACTCCCCCCGCACCCCCCCCCGCACGTCCCCCGCACCCCTCCCTACGTCGCCGAGGTCACCATGCGCCTGCTGCTCGTCCACCCCAGTGCCCTGCTGTACTCGGAGATCTTCCTGCGTCTGGAGGGAGCCACTCGGCCTGGAGCGGGTGGCCGGTGCGGCGCGGGCGGAGGGGCACGGGGTCAGGATCGTGGACCTCCAGGTCACCGGCATCGACGAACTGGCCCGCGAGTTCGCCGCCTTCCGGCCGGACGCTCTCGGTATCTCCCTGGACTGACTCGCCAACATCCCCGAGGCCATCGACATCGCCCGCGCGGCCAAGCGCGACGCCCCGCACTGCTACCTCTTCTTCGGCGGGCACAGCGTGTCCTTCGTGGCGGAGGACGTGCTCGTACAGGCCGAGGGGAACGTGGACGCGGTCCTGCGCGGCGAGGGTGAGCCGGGCATGAACATCCGCGCGAGGGCGCCGGCTAGCGCTGCTGAGCCTCCCCGACCGGCCCTCCGACTTGCTCCGTCCTCGGGCTGCCCGCCCTGAGGTGCGTGGTGAGGCTCTGGAGCGCTGTCCAGGCGTCGGCGTCGGTTCCGTCACCTAGCCCGTAGTGCAGGGCCGGATCCGCGGCTGTGCCGAGCTGTACGGGCTTCGTCGTGACCGGCGGACGGCGGGCGTGGGTGAGTCCTATGGCCAGGGTGTCCCTCGGGCCGAGCGTGAACGACACCGGGACGGGTGGGGCGGTGAGGACAGGGGCGAGCGTCAGGTCCCTGCCGGCCGCGGTCAGCGTGATGAGCATGGTGGCCAGGCCGTGGGCGTCGACGAGTTCGGCCGCGAGGGGCTCGATGGCGTCCAGAGGGACCTGCTCGGCTGTCCCGTACCCGAGGGTGAGGGTGACGTCTTCGGCGACGCCGGCCGTGGTACGTGTGGTGCGGTGGGTCGCGATGGCCGGCCGGCCGGGGGCACCGATGACGACGGCGCTGGTGGGCCGGGGTGAGCGGTCCCGGGCCAACTCGGTCAGCCGGCGGGGCGACCAGGGGAGGGTGATCGGCTCGGCCGTGCCCCATCCGATGGGCGGGGCTCCGGTCAGGTGCCGCCAGGTGGTTTCCAGCGCTGTGCCCACTACGAGGTCGGGGTCGGGGGACCGCACGGTGCGCAGTGCCACCGTGAGCCGGCGTTCCTCGGCGAGCCGCGCGCCCCGCGTGAAGGCCGCCGCGACCTTCGCCGGCGCGGTCGTGGGCGCGAACGTGCCGTCCCGCCAGGCGAGTTCCGCGCCGGAGAGGCCGTCGTAGTAGCCGCCCGCCGGCTCCCTGACGACCCAGCGGTTCGGTGCGCCGACGAGAGCTGCGCGCAGCGGGACGGTGAGGCGGGCGTGGGACGTAGTGACGACGTGCAGGGCCCGGTCGGACGCTGCCGCCCAGCGCAGCACGTCGGTCAGCCAGGTGGTGAGAGGAAGGACGGAGCGGTCTGCGATGACCACCGCGGTGGAGTCGGTGAGTACGTCGACGGCGGGCGGGGTGCCGTCCGGGAGCGCAGTGGAGGCGACGTCAGCAGTGGTGACGTCATCGGTGTCCCGTGGCGTTCGCACGACCCCCGTATCGATCGCCCCGCGGGGCCAGACCGTTCCGCCGAGCAGCATGGCCAGCCGTCCGCAGACCGATCCGGCGAGTGGTTCGGCCTCCGGGACCGCGGTGGAGGCACGCGTCTCGGTCCACCAGTACGGCGGCGCCGGTGGGCTGACGTCGGGGCCGAGGAGACGCTCGGCCTCGCCCGGCACGTGGACCAGGAGCGGGGACTCGACGGAGACCAGGGGACGGCCGGCCGCGGTGCACAGCCGGATGACCGCGCCGTCATCGGTGGACGTCAGGTGCAGGTCGGGGCCGCCGGCGTACAGGGCGGCCAGCAGCGTTCTGGTGTCGGGCATCCTCCGCGTCAGGGCGACGACGTCCTTGGTCACCCCGTCACCTCCGTGGATTCGGCCTCAGGCGTGAGAGCAGTGTGGATCAGCTGGTGGCGGCGGCCTCGGCGGACGAGGGTGCCGCGGCCGGGTGGCTGCGTCGAGGCGTACAGGCCGGGGAAGAGCTGGCCTTCGGTGCGGTCGCCTGTCATCACCAGTGCCGTGGCCCCGGTCTCCCGCAGTGCCGTGAGGAACGGTTCGTACAGGGCGCGGGAGGCGCCGGCGACCCGGCGAGTGACGACGAAGTGCAGGCCGATGTCCCGGGCCGAGGAGATGTACGGCAGGAACGGGGTGAGCGGCTGCTGCCCGGCGGCGGTGAGGATGTCGTAGTCGTCGACGAGGATCACGATCCGTGGGCCGTCGAAGGACGGCTCGTCGGCCACGGCGTCGGGATCGGCGGTCTCCGGCAGGCGTTTGGCCAGTTCGCTCGCGATGCCCGTGGCGAGTGCCTGCGCGAGTGCGGTGTTGTGTGCGTAGCCGCCGCGGTACGGCTCCGGGACGACGCCCCGCAGTCCGCGCCGGGGGTCGAACACGCCGAAGACCAGTTCGTCGTCGCCGTGGCGGTCGACGAGGGAGCGCGCGACCAGTTTGAGCAGGTTGGTCTTGCCGCACTCGTTGTCGCCGAGAACCAGCAGGTGCTGGTCGCTGCCGAACAGGTCGAGGACGGTGGCGGAAAGCGTCTCCTGGCCGACGCCGATCGGGATCGCGCCCGGCCCTGTCACGGTGGACTGCAGCCGCCGGGCAGGGAGCACGGTGGGCAGCACCCGGACGGGCGCGGCGAGTTCGCCGTGCCAGGTGGCGCGCAGCGCGGCCGCCGCCTGCTCCAGGGCTCGGCCGAGGTCGTCCGAGGCGGCATGGCTGTCCATGCGGGGAAGGGCCGTCTGGGCGAACAGTCTGCCGTCGGTCAGGGCCCGGCCCGGGGTGTCCGCCGCCAGGGTCTCGGAGAGCTTGCGGTCGACGGAGGAGTCCGCCGGGTCGTTCAAGCGCAGTTCGATCCGGCTGCCGAACATGGACTGGGTGGCGATGCGTACGTCGTTCCAGCGGAGCATGCCCGCCACGACGTGAATGCCGTAGCCACTGCCGCGCTTGAGGAGGTCGGTCACCTCGTCGTCGAGGTGGGCGAACTCGTCGCGCAGGGCACCGAACCCGTCGATGAGCAGGACGACGTCGGTGGAGCCGAGGCCGGGCAGTTCACCGCCGGCACGCAGGGCCCGCAACTGGTCGACCGAGTCGATGCCGTGCTCCCGGAAGATCTCCTCCCGCTCGGCGAGCATGCCCCGCACCTCCGCGACGGTGCGGGCCGCACGCTCGTGGTCGGCACGGGTCGCGATGCCCCCCACGTGCGGCAGACCGGCCAGGGCGCCGAGCCCGCCACCGACGAGGTCCAGGCCGTAGACGGCGACATCGCGTGGTGTGTGGGTGAGAGCGAGGGAGAGCGTCAGGGTGCGCAGCAGCGTCGTCTTGCCGGAGGCCGGCCCACCGATGACCGCCGTGTGGCCGCCCGCCGTGTTCAGGTCGTGGACCCACGGCCCCTGCCACTGCCGGGCGGGATCGTCGAGGACGCCGAGCGGGACCCGCAGCCGACCGGGTGTCCGGGCCAGCCGCAGACCGTCGGCGGAGGCCTCCACGGGACCCGCGGCCGCGTCCAGGGACAGGGCCGCGGGCAGTGGCGGCAGCCAGATACGGCGCACGGGCTCGGCCGCGCCGGCGAGGCGTCCGACCACGGTGCTCAGGACCGTCGGACCCGACCGGCGCTCCCGCGACACAGGTGCCTCCGTGTCCCGTACGGTTCGCCGGCCGGCGGCGGGAGCGTTGTACGCGGGGTACGGCAGGACCAGCGGTTCGGCTTCGGCGGCCTTCTCCCGCAGCCCCGGTCCGCGGTATGCGCCGGAGACGAAGCCCGCCTTGAAGCGGGTGTACGTGGAGGTGTCCACCTTCAGATACCCGAAGCCGGGCAGCGGCGGCAACGCGAAGGCGTCCGTGGTGTCCAGCACCGTACGGGACTCGTCCGCCGAGAAGGTGCGCAGTCCGAGCCGGTAGGACAGATAGGTGTCCAGCCCCCTCAGCTTGCCGCCCTCGATGCGCTGGCTGGAGAGCAGCAGATGGATGCCGATGGAGCGGCCGATGCGGCCGATGGACAGGAACAGGTCGATGAAGTCCGGTTTGGCGGTCAGCAGTTCACCGAACTCGTCGATCACGACGAAGAGGTGCGGAAGGGGTTCGAGCTCCGGGCGGGCCGAGGCACGCAGCGCGCGGTAGTGCCCGATGTCGGCGATGTCACCGGCGTCCTTGAGCACCTGCTGCCGGCGCTTGACCTCACCGGCGAGGGAGGTGTGGACGCGCTCGACGAGCCCGGCCTGGTTCTCCAGGTTCGTGATGACGCCCGCCACGTGCGGCAGACCGGCGAACGGCGCGAACGTGGCGCCGCCCTTGTAGTCGACGAGGACCATCGCCAGATCCTCCGGCCCGTGCGTCGTGACCAGTGCGACCACGAGGGTGCGCAGCAGCTCGCTCTTGCCGGAACCGGTCGCGCCCACGCACAACCCATGCGGGCCCATGCCGAGTTCGGACGACTCCTTCAGATCGAGCAGCACCGGCGCGTGCCGGTCGTCCACGCCGATCGGTACGCGCAGGAAGTCCCGGTCTCCACGAGGAGCCCACTGCCGGGCCGGATCAAGGGCGGCCGTGTCGTCGATGCCCAGCAGCCGTGGAAAGTCGACGGGGCCGGAGACGGGCGCCCCCTCGGCGGCGGATTCGGCGGCCGACTCGGCGGACAGCCGCAGCGGCGCGAGGGACCGCGCGAGTGCATCGGCTTCCGCGAGGCCGACCCGATCGGGCACACCATGCGTCCGGACGACCTGCTCGCCGCGCAGGTCCTCCACGGTCACCAGGTCTCCGTCGACGGTGATGCGCACCGCCACCTGGTCGGGTTCCTGTACCTGCTCGGCCAGCAGGTGCAGCACCGTGACACCCATGTCGCCCAGGTCCACGGCCGAGTCCGGCCGCGGCAGGTCGACCGCGTTCTCACCGAATCCGTCGCTCAGCACGAGCAGCCGGTCGGTGAGATGGAGCGCCCGCCGATCGGAGAGGCCGCGCCGCACCTCGGCCGCGTACGAGGCGCGTCGCCCCAGATCCGCATCGATCACCCGGGCCAGCTGCACGAGGTCGGGAGCGATGCGGCGCGCGGCGGGGGCACCGCCGGCCGCATGCGGGTCGAGGACGTGCGGGAGCCACTTCGCCCACTCCCACTCCGCGACCCGGTCCGTGGGCACGGCGAGTGCGAGGGCCACGTCCTGAGGGGCGTGACTCACCGTGACCTGGGCCGTCAGGGCCCTCGCGACACGCAGCACGCCCGCACGGTCGCCGATGACACTGACGTTGCCCGCCCGGTCCAGCGGCACCGTCAGCGGATGCTCGGACACGGTGGCATAGCGGGCCTGCAGCGCGCGTGCCTCGTTCAGCATGAACGGGTCGGGCGGAGTGAGCACGCCCCCCGCCGCCTGCCGACCGACCTCCAACTCCTGTACCGGTACGGCACCCACACCGACGCGCACCTGGAGGAAGTCCGTATCCGCGCGGCGACGCTCCCACAACCGGGACGGGTCACGCAGGACGTCGTACAACGCGCTGGGCGCGGGATGCAGGAACCGGGCCGCGCCGCGCCGCTCACGCTCGGCCGCGCCCAACTCCGCACGCAATTCCTCCAGGTACTCCAGGTACCGCTCCCGCTGCACGCGCCGCTGCCGCTGGGCCTTGCCGCGCTGCGACAGGAACAGGGTGAGCGCGCCGAGCAGCGCCACCACCAGCACGACGGCGCCCAGGCCGGCGAACCGGCTGGAGCGGATCACCGTCATCATCACGACCGAACTCATGACGCCGGCCATCGGCAGCAGCGCGGTCACCGGACTGCCCGTGCGGCCCTCGGGCAGGTTCGGCGGTGGCTCGACGGTGCGGGCCGGTGGAGGGGCCAGGGGGTGCGTCGAGCGGGCCGGCCGATGGACCTGGTGCTGGGTCACCGGACGCGCACCGCACGCTGCAGCGCCTCGGCGGCGATCTCGGTGACGGCTCGGCGAGTGGCCTCGCCGAGCCGGTCCGTCCTGATCTGTCCGCCACCGGCCAGGTGCCGGTCATAGGGCAGATGCACGAGAGCGGCCCCCGTTTCCCGGAGATGGCCGGTGGCGGCCTTCAGATCGAGGTTGGTGTCGGGCGTGTTCGCGGTGAGGACCACGACGGTGGAGGCGAGCGCGGCGTGCGGCAGCCCGCCGAGCCAGTCCAGCACGAGCCGTGTGCCGCCCACTCCCTCCGCGGTGCGCGGTGCGACCACCACGCGCGCGTGTGCGGTGTCCATCGCCGTACGGGCCACCTCGCCCGGCAGGGTCTCGCAGTCCACGACCGTGACCGCGAAGTAGCGGCGCAGAGCGAGTGTGACGGTGCGGTAGGTCGCGACCTCCAAGGGGGCTCCGACCCGCCCCTGGCCGGCGGGCAGCAGCCAGCCACCGTCGGCGACCGGCACCAGGTACCCGGTGACGTCCGTGAGCCGCATCGACGGGGAGAGGAGCCGTGCGAGGTCGGGGCAGGACCAGCGTACGGACTGAGCACCCATGCGTACCGCCAGCGTCCCCAGGGCGGCATCCGCCTCCAGGGCGAGCACCGGATCGTGCCGGTAATGGCTGAACGCCCGCGCCAGAAGCGCGGCCGTGGTGGTCTTGCCGACACCGCCCCGGATCGACGTCACCGCGATCACCCGGCCCGTGGTCACCGGCTGTTGCAGCGACCCGCCCAGCCGGCTCTCCTCCGCGACCTCCCGCGTCGCCGACGAGGTCAGCTTCCGCAGCGACCGGCCCGAACGCCGGGCCAGCGAGTCGCCGTGCGGCGGCGAACCGAGCGCAATGGCGAGACGCGGATCGAGCGTGGGCACGGGCTCGGGCGCCGTGATCCGCAACTGGGGGTAGTGGGACGGCCGTACGGCAGCGGGATGCGGCGCAGTTGCGCGGTCGGGTGGGCTCGCCGGGGTGCCCGGACTCTGTGCCGTCGCCGTGTCGGCGGGCAGCCCCGGTACGGCCGCCGGGGGCGCGGGCGGCAGCGGGGCCGCGGGGCCGGCGATGGGGGTCGGCGGGGCCGCAGGGCCAGCGATCGGGGCGGGAGGGGCCACGGGGCCGGCGATCGGGGCGACCGGAGGATCCTGGTCCGGATGTATGGCCGCCGGTATGGCGCCGTCCAGCGACTCACCTGGCACCCCGCTGAGTTGGGGTTGTCCCGGGTGGGACTGGCAGGGCTGCCCCGGGTGCGGCCGTTCCTCGTCCGCGTGCCGCACCGGCAGCGCGGGCCGAGCGTCCACCGGCGAACCCTCTCCGCTCGCGCCCCCGGAAGCCACGGCGGACTCGGCGGTCAGCTCGCGCAGCACGTCGTCCTGCCACCGGCCGGAAGTCGTCATCACCCGCACCTCACGCGAAGGTGCCGAGCAGCCGCCCGTACACGCCGAACACGCCGAGCACCAGCGGGAAGAGGGCGATCACGCCGACCGACTCCAGTACGTCACCGGCCTTGCGCAGCCGCACGCGCACATGTTCGGCGGGCCGCACGGCGAGCACTCCCAGGGACAGCACCAGAAGTGCTCCCAGCAGGGCGACCGGCGCCGTGGCGCCAGAGCGGCCGAGCCACAGCCAGGCCAGCCGCAGCGTCACCACCACCGCCCCGGACAGCAGCGCGACGACCTCACCCACCAGCGGATAGGCCCGCGCACGCAACGCGAGGACACCGGCCACCGCGACCGCCACCAGCACGGTCCACACCGTCATGCTCCGCACCGCGAGCACACCGGCCACGGCCGCCGAGGCCGCGGCGACCGCCGTCGCCAGCACCAGTCCCCGATGTGTGGCGGCCAACGCGGCCGATACCTCGAACCGGCTGACCGATGACCCACCGGAGCGCCGGTCGTCCAACCCGGAGAGACCCGACGCCGTCAACGCGAGCCGGGGGAGCACACCCAGAGCCACGACCGACACGACCGCGAGCAGAGCCCCCGCGCGAGCCGAGCCCAGGGGACCGGTCCCACCCGACTGGAGGGCGAGGGCCACCTCCCAGCACACACCGGCCCCGCCAAGCACCCCGGCACCGACCAGAGCACCACGTCCGACGGCGGAGAACCACCCGAGCAGCGCCAGCGCCACCACGACGACAGCCAGTACGGCGCCCAACCGCGCACCGTCGGAAAACCCTTGCGCGAGGGCGAACGACCAAGCACCCTGCACACCGACCACAGCACTCACGACAACCAGCGCGGCGGAGAGCCCCTTACGCTCGGTCCGCCCCAGCAGCGCACCGGCAACTGCGGCCACGGCGGCACCCACGAGAAGTCCCGTACCGGCGGCCTGCGCCCCGAACCCCTGCCGAGCCATGACCCCGGCGGCAAGGGCCCACACCGCACCCGCACCGGCGGCCACGAACCGCCGCGTCGGCGCACCCCAGCGCCAGGCCCGCACATCCAGGTCGTCGGCCGCCTCGTCACTCACGTCATGGACAACCGGGGCTGCCGGTGCGTCCTCGAGGCGCACGAGCCGCAGTACGGCACCGTCGGGCACCCCTGCCGACTCCAGCGTGGAGTCCGGCTCCAGGACACTGCCGTCGGCCGTCACGAGATGCCTGGCTTGCGGACGCGCACTCACCCGATCGTCGAGAAGCCGCATCACCTCGGGCAACAGCAACCCGACCGGCTCCCGGGACGGCAGCACCAGATCAACCCGCCGACGCTCACCGACCAAGGTGATCCGACTCAACGCCGTACGGCTCACCATCCCCCCGGAAATCACGTGTTCGAACCTATCACCGGGTTCCGGAGCCCCGGCCGGAGGCGGCAGCGGGGGGCGTCGCGCGGGCGGGTGGCGTAGCCGAATCGGGGGACGCGGAATGAGCGGGACCCGTGCCGGGCGCGGAGGCCGTGGACGCGGGCACAGGAGTTCCGTACAGCCCCTTCCCGATGACCCGATGAGAGACGAACGACCACCCCACACACCCCGCGCACACCACGGCCGCGATCACCACACCCGCGAACGCCTTCCCGACCCGCTCATCCACGGTCCGGCGCTGCCGCTGCGCCCCGAACAGCACGGCATCCCGCAACCGCCGGCGCCGCACGGCCACCGACTCAAGGAGCTGACTGTCGTAATCCTGGGCTGACATGACTCGATTCCATGTGATTCCGCGTGGGCTCGGGGACGCGTGGCTGGGCCGTGCGGGTCCTGGGCACAGTTCACAGGCCAAGGCCCGTCTGCTCTTTTCGATTAGGCACTCGGCCCATGGGACATTTGGCTTCTAGCGACACGGACGGTGTCGCACAGTGTGTCAGGTGCTCGGCAAGGAGCGGCATATCTCAGGTCTCGAACTCTCCTACCCAGGAACGCTGCAGCAAGGCACGAGGAAGGTAGTCGGACTCGACTTCGACAGGGAACCCCGAGTCATAGGCAAGGCAGGCAATCGCCAACGGCCCGAGAGCCACGAACCCTTCGGGGCTGTCGGCACGCTGGACGTCGGCTGTCCAGTACCGCCGGTGGTGTTCGAGCGCCTCCACGAGGGCTTCGTTGAACCCGTCGTGGTCCTGGCGAAGGAAGCGATGGAAGAGATTGACCGGCTGGTAGAGGATTTTCTCCAGGAGTTCCCGGTCCGTGTTCCGTGCGACACCAGGGTAGGAAGAATCGATGGTCGCGATCAGCTTGTCGACGAGTCCCGGGGCCTCCTGCCAGTACGTTTGCAGGGAATCAACCCAGCGGTAGGCGTACTCGTCGTAATCGGCGCCAGCGGCTCGCAGGAGGCTGATGGGAACCCGGCTCAGTTGATCCATGCGGCTGGACTCACGGCAGACAGTGGCCAGCCAGAACGCGTTGATCCAGTTACCCGCGTCCGTGAAGTACTGCGGGCCCACAGCGGGGATCGTGCGCATCTTGTCGGCGATCCGGCATTCCACGGTTCCCTCACTGATGGCCGCGGCGCTGAAGAGTGCACTTCCGACCTGCATGGCGGATACGAAGGATTCCCAGGTTTGTAGCCGACTCGCTGTCGCGTCCGTGGCGCACAGGGATCGTGCGAACGTCAG
This sequence comes from Streptomyces sp. NPDC047028, assembly GCF_040644095.1. Lineage (NCBI taxonomy): Bacteria > Bacillati > Actinomycetota > Actinomycetes > Kitasatosporales > Streptomycetaceae > Streptomyces > Streptomyces sp. NPDC047028. The sequence goes on along the minus strand of NZ_JBEYVS010000007.1, from coordinate 103,251 downwards.
AGCCGAGTTGAAGGTCCGGTTGAAGCCGTTCGGCGAATTTTCGAGCTTATTGATGGAACGAGTGACACTGTTCTTCAGGATTTCTAGCGCTTCCGGCGACGAGGCGGTGGGAATTTTATGGCGCGGCAGCTGCATCGGCACCAGTCGCCCCCTTCGGTAGGCTGATATCGAACTTCTTCATAATATAACCCGCATAAGTATGGCCGTCTGGCCTTCCCTTGACGAGTACGTATTCTACCTTCCCGTCGTCCAGGGCTTCGGAAAGGTCCGAATATGCACGCGCTTCCTCCGGGTTGCTGCGACCCCGCTCTTCCATTTTCTTGAGAATGTCTTCGAAATATCCTCTGGTCCCTTGGCTTACCTTCTTGCCGGTCTCGAGAGTGCGATGCCCGAGACTAGTGTTGACGTTGCTCTTGGCCTCGACTACTACGAGTCTTCCGTCATCGAGGCGCCATACCTGATCGAATCGATTGGCGTGGTTGGGCGTATCGGCGAGGTCCACCCAGTGGGCCCCATCGTAATTGTCCGGTATCGCCTGCAGTTCGGCGACTCGCTCACCGAAAGCTTCACTTTGCTTCCCCATATTTTCGTGAAGAGGCGCATGCTCCGTCATGATCTGGCGGAGGATCTCTTTGTTCTCAGGCGTTGGGTCCTGCGCGTAAGCCTTCTCGGCGGCCTCGACCTTGGGATGGAAGGCCTGATCGGTGTCGATTGCCGTGCGCCTGCTGTGGGCATGCTCATCGAGCGGCTCGAGATTCTCTGGAGTAGCGTCTGCCCGGCGTCTGTCGATGGTCTCGCCCAAATGGTACTTGGGGGGCTGAGCCTGCTTCTCTATCTTTGGGAGCCACTGCCCGGGGTGGTCCGGATCCGGCTTGAGTTTCGTGAGCCGATCACCGAATTCGTCGACACCATCTTCGCGGAGGCGCCGGCCATCGGATCCGTAATGCGCATTGAGCCACTTCTTGTCAGGCTGGTTCGCCTGCTCGACCTGGCGTTGGACGTGCTTGGGCCAGTCTGCATTTGTGCCTCGTGGGCCGGCTCCGTCATTGCCACTGGCTCCAGTGGCGCCGTGTTCACCGCCTCCTGAGGATCGTGAAGGGCCGCCCGGGGAGAGCGAGCCGCGATGGTCAGCTCCGTCAGCATGTCCTGAAGGCGGCCCATGGCCGGCTTGAGGCGCAGGACTCTTCCCGGGGTGAGAATCAGTATGGGACGCGTGAGCCGTAGAGTCGGCAGCGGCCGGTCGCTGTTCCGGGACTGCCCTGTGCTCCGGAGGGGCGGAACGTTCCTGCCCTGCCGCATCTGCGGTTGAGTTGTTAACCGGATGGGCGCCTGCCGGTTCGGGCTGAGGGCTCGAGTGTTCTGCGTCGGATGAGTCGAGCCGGGCGTGGTCGTCCGCGCTGGACTCGTGAAGGGCCTCGTCCGCATGCTGCCGCAGGCTGCCGTCCGAGTTGAGGATGTGCCCTTCGCCCGTAAGGTAGACGACCTTGCCTGACGCCTCGTCGACGTAGGGGATCGCGTTGGCCGGGATCTCGGGGGAGCGGAGGGACTCGGCTTCCTTCAGGAGGTCTGCTGTTGTGCCGGTGTGCAGGTTCTTGAGGGTGGAGAACGTGTCGCCGACCTTGACGAAGCTGAGCTTGCCGGCTTTGGCCATGTAGGTGACCGGGTCGATCGCGCGGCCGACCTTGCCCGCGGTGGACAGGGCCCGGGCTGCCGCTCCCGCCTTGCCGGCGCCGGAGGCGGCACTGCCCGCTCCGTCGGTGGCGAGGACGGTGAGGATGTTGAAGCCCGCGGTGCCGCCCGCGCGGGCCGGGTTGGTCTTCCACTCGTCCCAGGCGACGAAGCCCTTGACGTACTGCTTGTAGGCGGTGCGTGACTCGCGGAGCCACGAGGGGAGCTGGTCATCCGGGGTCAACCACCACGCACCGTAGGTGAGCTGGGTCACGGTGGCGGCGGTGGCTATCTTCGCAAGGTTCTTCCAGGATTCGCCGGCGGCGTCCCAGCCGTCGGCGCCGAACAGGGTGCCGACACCCTTGAAGGTGGCGACCACGCCGTCGGTCCAGACGCCGTCCCACACCTGCTTGCCCTGGTGGGCCAGCCAGCGCCAGCCCTCGTATTCACGCTCGGCCGGTGCGCCCCACGGGGTTTCCGGCGCGTGGTCGAGGTCGTCGGCGTTGTAGCCGTACATGTTCTTGCCGTGCGAGCCGTCGTCGGTGGTCAGCGGGGTGCCGCTGATCAGGGCCATAATCTTGTTGTAGGCAGTGCGCTCAGCGGCCTCGAAGGCGGCGACCGTGTGGTTCACGTCGTGCCACAGGTCGTTATTGTGGTCGACCTTGTCCTGGTCCTTGCGCCAGTCGTCGTCTCCGGAGACCGAGTTGACGAACGTGGTGGCGTCGGTTTTGAGTGCGTCCAGCTTCTGCACCAGCGGCTGGACCTCCGCGCTGTAGTCCGACAATGCGGAGGTGACCTTCTCCAGGTCGTCGGAGAACGCGTCCGACTTCTTCTGAACGGGCAGCGTTGTGGCGAACAGGTCCTCAGCCTCGGGCGCGCTGTAGAAGGCGGACAGTCCCTGGAACGTGGTGTGCACGTTGGAGCCCGAGGCACGGAACTGGCCGGCGTCGGCGGTCAGCAGCATCACATCGATGTCGAGAGTGGCCAGATCGCCGATGAAATGGGGAATGCCGGAGGGGTTGATCAGTTTGTCGGTCACGAGGCCGGGTCCTTCGGGTGGTGCCCGGTGCCGGTCTGGCCCGGCATGTCGAGCTTGCCGATGACCGCCTGGTGCTGCGCGTTGGCGGCCTGTTCCAGCGAACCCCGCATGTAGTCACGGGTGGCCTCGTCGGCACCGTGCAGCGACATCGAGGCGCGCTTGGCGACGGAGAGCAGCTGAGGGCTCCAGTGCTCCAGGAACTGCGCCAGCGCTGACCCGACCACGCCCGCCGTGCTGGTGTACGGACCGTACTGGTTGGTCAGGGTGCCCGCAGAGTCGGCGGCCTCCTTCAGGTTGTCCTGCATTGCGCTGTGCGCGTCCGACAGACCCTTCGCCGCGGTCGCCGTCCTGGACAGCACGCCGTACACCCCGGCAGGCTCGATGTCCCACCCCGTCACGACAGTCCCCCTCGTCCCCGTACCCCGTCCAGCGCGGACAGGTGAACCCCTCTTGCCTCAGCCGATGTTGTCGACTGCGGCCCTGGCCCTGGCCAGCGTGGACTGGGCCGTGGAGTCGTTCTGCTCCAGCGTGGAGCGCACCAGCTGGATGATGGCGCGCACCTCGTGCGCGGCCTTGTGCCAGCGGACCTCCTTGCCGTGGTACTCGTCCGAGACGCCGTCGGCCTGGAACTCGGCCATCGCGGCCTTGACCGCCCTGTCGCGATCCGTCAGCACCTGCTCCAGCTGACCGATCACGCTCGTCAGGCTGATCTGCACATCTGCCGACGCACCCGTGTCGTACGAACGACGGTCCTGGTTCTGACCCATGGTCAGGTCCCCCTCGTGAGCTGGAAGTCAGTCGTGATGGCCGTCGCGCGCGGGATCAGCGCGCGCCGAACCGGGCCGCGTCGAAGTTGGCGGCGCCCATGGTGTGGTGCGAGTTGTCCTGCATCTCCAGGTCACCCGAGCCGAATGCGGTGTCCATGCCGGACTGCCCGCCCAGGATCGCGCCGAGCGAGCTGTTCAGATCGCTGGTGATCCCGTCCGCATGTGCCTTGAACCGGTCGAACGCGGCCTTGCCGGCTCCGTTGAACTTGCCCTCCAGCGGCTCCGCCGCCTGGATCAGCCACTTGATCAGTGTGCCCAGGTCGTCGGTCGAACCGACGGTGCTCTTGCCGAGCTGCGACAGGGTCGTCGACCCCATGTCGAACTTCATCAACCCACCCCCGTGTGGTGTCGTGTTGCCGCTGCGCTCCGGTTGCCAGGGCTCCCGTGCAGCAGTCTCTCCCCACGCCGCCACCGGCTTCGAACATTCTCTCGTGTCACGAGTTGCGGCAGCAACGCGGGGGGTGTGCATGTGGCGCGATGTCGCTCCTGAAAGGTCTCGAACACGACGCCTTCCGTGAACCGGATACCATGCTCCCGCCCTGCGTCGCGGGCAAGCAGTGGGCCCTTGGTCGGCACCACTCAACCGGGAGCGAACAGAGGCCGTCCGCCCCGCCCGACCTCGCAGGGGGTGCCGGCCCGCGATCCACCGGGTCGGACCATGCGCGCAGGATGAGCTGAACGGTTCACGAGCGGCCGCACAGCTCATCCGCCCAGCGCCCGTAGGCCGCACCAATGGCCCGGTCTGCCAGAGTGATTTGCTGCTGCTGGATCCCGAGAACACCGTCTTCAGCCGTGGGGCTGGGCGAGTACTACGGCGGCCTCGTACGAGGGGTGGAGCATCGCCACCCCGCTTCTCACAGAGCACGAGGAGCAGGCCGGCCGTGACCTCACACCTTGATGGCGGTGATCCGTTCCCCGCCCAACGCGATGAGGTCCTCCTGGTCGGAAGTGAGGATCGTGACCGGGCCGGGGGCGGCCAGGGCGGTCGCAGCGAGCATGGCGTCGATCGCATACTTGTGACCGTGGAGCCCGGCGTCCGCGAGCAGCGCGGCCGCTTGTCGCGCGATCGCTTCGCTGACTGGTTCGACGATGATGCGGGAGAGCGTCCACTCCAGGGCCGGGCGGTTGATCCGTGGGTGGACGACCTCCACGAGAGTTGCCGCAGAAGTGATCACACGCAGGTCGTCGGCGCGTGCGAGGGCGAGCCAGCCAGTGACTGTGCGATCCCGTAGCACTGCCTTGGCCAGTCCTTCGCTGTCCAGGACGAGAGTGCCGCCCGGGGCGGCGGGGGAACGAGTCACGCGGCGTTGGCCCCGTCCTGTGTCTGCTCCCGTCGAGCCTGGTGAAGTTGATCGCGGAGAGCCTGGACCTCCTCGTCGGTCACGGGCCCGTGCTCGGCCTCGGCGACCTGGATGAGCTCATTCAGATTGTCGCGTTCGATCTGGCGGGCCACCGCGGCGGCCACATAGGCGGACAGCCCGGAGGGCCCGCTACGGGCCTTGGCGGCCTCGGCGACATCGCGGGGCATGGTGATCGAGTACTTGCCGGTAGGATCGCTCACGCTACTCATCCTACCTTCAATCCTCCCCGCTGCGGCCCGCACCCGTACAAGCACAAAGACCCCGCACTCAGCGTTTCCACTGGTGGCGGGGTCTTAGGCACACTTGTACAGTGTGCCCCCGGCAGGATTCGAACCTGCGCACACGGCTCCGGAGGCCGTTGCTCTATCCCCTGAGCTACGGGGGCGTGTCGGGCTTTGAGCTGGTGCTCGGTGGCGACGGGTAGAACCCTAGCAGGTCCCGCGGGGTGATCAGGAACGGGTTTCCACCGGCAGGTGGGGTGGGTCCCCCGGACGGGGTGGAAGTGGGGAAAACCCGGACGCGGTGGCCGGTCCGGACCTACTCTCGAGTTGTGCCAGGGGCGTCGGGCCGGGTGCTTGTTGTGGACGACAACAAGGTCATCCGGCAGCTGATCAGGGTCAATCTTGAGCTTGAGGGGCTTGAGGTCGTGACCGCGGCCGATGGTGCCGAGTGTTTGGATGTGGTGCACGAAGTGCGTCCCGACGTCGTCACGCTGGACGTCGTCATGCCGCGGCTGGACGGGCTGCGTACGGCCGAGCGGCTGCGGGAGGATCCCCGGACCCGCGATCTTCCCCTCGCCATCATCAGCGCCTGCACGCAGTACGAGGTCGAGGCCGGGATCGGCGTCGGTGTCGATGCCTTTCTGGCCAAGCCCTTCGAGCCGGCTGAGCTCGTCCGCCTCGTGAAGCAGCTTCTTGAGCGCGGCAGTGGGGGACGGGGAGGGGGAGGCGAAGGGGCCTGTGAGCGGCCTCGGCCTCGTGATGGCGGGCAGGGTGATGAGGGTGAGGGAGAGGACGGTGGTGAGGACGGGGAAGTGATCGGGGAGGTCTCCGAGGTCTCCGGGCCCATCTCTGGGCCTGTTTCCGGTCCTGTTGCCTAGCCCGTGTCCGCCGGTGCTGGTGCCTGGCTTGCTCCGGGCCCGTTGCCTAGCCCGCGTACCCGCCGTCGTCCCACCACCCGAAACCGGTTCGCATACCCACCCCCCTCCTCCCCTACGCTTGTCCCGTGACCCCCGTCGAGCTCTCCCGCACCGTGCTGCACGCGGTGCGTCGTGCTGTGGACGAGGGGGAGCTGGAGGTGACCGTGCCGGAGCGGGTCGTGGTGGGGGAGCCCGGGCCCGGTGGGTGCGGGGACTACGCCACCAACGTCGCGCTGCGGATGGCCGGTGCCGCCGGACGCAAGCCCCTCGAGGTCGCCGAGGTGCTGCGCTCCCGGCTCGTCGAGGTGGACGGGATCCGGGACGTCGTCATCACCGGACCCGGGTTCCTCAACATCAGCCTCACTCGAAGCGCCGACCCCGCGCCCGGGCTCGTCCGTGAGATTCGCGAGCTCGGCGCCGGCTACGGGTTCAGCGATGAGCTCGCCGGGCAGGTCGTGGTGCTGCGCGTGCCGTACGACGTCCGTGCCGAGGTCGTCGCCGACGCGGTGGCGCGGATCGTGGCCACCCAGGGCGGCCGCGCCGAGGTCGAGCACGGGGAGCCCGTCAATCTGCGGCCCGTTCCGGCGGCCGAGGACCCCGCTCCGCTCGGGGCCGACGCCGCGCAGTGGGCCCTTCTGTACCCGGCCGCGCACGACCGGCCCCGGATCACCGCTGACCACCTCGTGCAGCGCGAGAGCAATCCGCTGTTCCGGGTGCGCTACGCCCACGCCCGCGTCCGCTCCGTCAGCCGCAACGCCGCCCGCCTCGGGTTCACCGCCGAACCTGGGAGATACGGCGCCGACGACCTCGTACGCCCCCTGGTCACCGCCCTCGCCGCCCACCCCCGCATCCTCGCCGCGGCCGCCACCCATCGCGCCCCGGACCGGGTCGCCCGGCATCTCGTCACCGTCGCCGATGCCGTGCTGCCGTTCGTACCGACCGTCCTGCCGAGTGGCGAGGAGAAACCCTCGGCCGCCCACCGTGCCCGGCTCGCCCTCGCCGAAGCCGCCGGGACGGTGCTGGCCGGTGGCCTGTCCCTGCTCGGCATCGACGCACCCGAACACCTCTGAGGCAGTCCCCAGGCCGCCCGGAGAGAGACAGAGAGTCTGAGAGTCACGTCATGAGCCGTTCCGCCCACCCCGCCGGGCCCCGCCACGCCGATGTCCTGCCCGAGGGGCACTACTCCGCCCCGCCCGCCGACCTCAACATCCTCGACCACAAGGTGTGGGCGCAGACGGTGGGGCGGGACGAGAGTGGGGTGCTGACCGTGGGAGGCGTCAGCGCGACTCGGCTGGCCGAGGAGTTCGGTACGCCCGCCTACATCCTCGACGAGGCCGACTTCCGGGCCCGGGCGCGGGCCTGGCGTACCGCCTTCGGGGCCGACGCCGACGTGTTCTACGCCGGCAAGGCCTTCCTCTCTCGCGCCGTCGTGCGGTGGCTGGCGGAGGAGGGGCTGAATCTGGACGTGTGCTCGGGCGGCGAGCTGGCGACCGCGCTGTCGGCCGGGATGCCCGCCGAGCGCATCGCCTTCCACGGGAACAACAAGTCCGGTGAGGAGATCCGGCGGGCCGTCGAGGCCGGGGTCGGGCGGATCGTGCTCGACTCGTTCCAGGAGATCGTGCGGGTCGCGCACATCGCGCAGTCGCTGGGGAAGCGGCAGAAGGTCCAGATCCGGATCACGGTGGGCGTCGAGGCGCATACGCACGAGTTCATCGCCACCGCCCACGAGGATCAGAAGTTCGGGATTCCGCTCGCGGGCGGGCAGGCCGCCGAGGCCGTACGGCGGGCGCTGCAGCTCGACGGGCTGGAGCTCATCGGGATCCACAGCCACATCGGGTCGCAGATCTTCGACATGTCGGGGTTCGAGGTCGCCGCGCACCGGGTGGTGCGGCTGCTGAAGGACATCAGGGACGAGCACGGGGTCGAGCTGCCCGAGATCGACCTCGGGGGCGGCCTCGGAATCGCCTACACCAGTGCCGACGACCCCCGTGAGCCGCACGAGATCGCCAAGGCGCTGACCGAGATCGTCACCCGCGAGTGCGAGGGCGCCGGGCTGCGGACCCCGCGGATCTCCGTCGAGCCCGGCCGCGCCATCGTCGGGCCCACCGCCTTCACGCTGTACGAGGTCGGCACGGTCAAGCCGCTGGAGGGGCTGCGCACGTACGTCTCCGTCGACGGCGGCATGTCCGACAACATCCGGACCGCCCTGTACGACGCCGAGTACAGCGTCGCCCTCGTGTCCCGGACCTCCAGCGCCGAGCCGATGCTCACGCGGGTCGTCGGCAAGCACTGCGAGAGCGGGGACATCGTGGTCAAGGACGCGTTCCTGCCGGGGGACCTGGCGCCGGGCGACCTGATCGCCGTACCCGCCACCGGTGCCTACTGCCGGTCCATGGCCAGCAACTACAACCACGCTCTCCGGCCGCCCGTCGTCGCGGTGAAGGACGGCGAGGCGCGGGTCATCGTGCGGCGCGAGACGGAGGAGGACCTGCTGCGCCTCGACGTGGGGTGAGTTCCCAAAGTTCCGGAAGCCGGTCAGGGAAGCCGGTCAGGGAAGCCGGTCAGGGGCCCGGAAGATCTCCTGTCCGGCGGGTCCGTGGAAATGAAATAGATGTCTCACGATCCGGACGAAGGGTAGAAACTCCCGTCCGGTGAGTGAGACTGGTCCAACCGTAGACGGTATGAGGAAACGAGGTCGGATGATGCGTACGCGTCCGCTGAAGGTGGCGCTGCTGGGCTGTGGGGTTGTCGGCTCAGAGGTGGCGCGCATCATGACGACGCACGCCGACGACCTCACGGCCCGGATCGGGGCGCCGGTCGAGCTCGCGGGGGTCGCGGTACGGCGGACCGGGAAGGTCCGCGAGGGCATCGACCCGGCCCTCGTCACCACCGACGCCACCGCCCTCGTCAAACGCGGCGACATCGACGTCGTCGTCGAGGTGATCGGCGGCATCGAGCCGGCCCGGACCCTCATCACCACCGCGTTCGAGCACGGCGCCTCCGTCGTCTCCGCGAACAAGGCCCTGCTCGCCCAGGACGGGGCCGCCCTGCACGCCGCGGCGATCGAGAACAAGAAGGACCTCTACTACGAGGCCGCGGTCGCCGGTGCCATTCCGCTGATCCGGCCGCTGCGCGAGTCCCTCGCCGGCGACAAGGTCAACCGGGTGCTGGGCATCGTCAACGGCACGACCAACTTCATCCTCGACAAGATGGACTCCACGGGCGCCGGGTACCAGGAGGCGCTCGACGAGGCCACCGCCCTGGGATACGCGGAAGCCGATCCCACCGCCGACGTCGAGGGCTTCGACGCCGCCGCCAAGGCCGCCATCCTCGCCGGGATCGCCTTCCACACGCGCGTGCGCCTCGACGACGTCTACCGCGAGGGCATGGCCGAGGTCACCGCCGCCGACTTCCGCTCGGCGAAGGAGATGGGCTGCACCATCAAGCTGCTCGCCATCTGCGAGCGCGCGGCCGACGGCACGTCCGTCACCGCGCGCGTGCACCCCGCGATGATCCCGCTGACCCATCCGCTCGCCTCCGTGCGCGGCGCGTACAACGCCGTCTTCGTGGAGTCCGACGCGGCCGGGCAGCTCATGTTCTACGGCCCCGGCGCCGGCGGTTCGCCGACCGCCTCGGCCGTGCTCGGCGACCTCGTCGCCGTCTGCCGCAACCGGCTCAACGGCGCAACGGGGCCCGGAGAGTCGGCGTACGCCGCCCTGACCGTCTCGCCCATGGGCGAGGTCGTGACGCGCTACCACATCAGCCTCGACGTCGCCGACAAACCGGGTGTCCTCGCCCAGGTCGCGACCGTGTTCGCGGAGCACGGCGTGTCGATCGATACGGTGCGCCAGTCGGGCAAGGACGGCGAGGCATCCCTCGTCGTCGTCACCCATCGCGCGTCCGACGCCTCCCTCAGCGGGACCGTCGAGGCGCTGCGCAAGCTCGACACCGTGCGGGGTGTCGCCAGCATCATGCGGGTTGAAGGAGAGTAACCAGCAATGACCCACCAGTGGCGCGGAATCATCGAGGAGTACCGGGACAGGCTGCCGGTATCCGACACCACGCCGGTCGTGACGCTCCGCGAGGGCGGCACGCCCCTCGTGCCCGCGCAGGTGCTCTCCGAGCGCACGGGCTGTGAGGTCCACCTGAAGGTGGAGGGGGCCAACCCCACCGGTTCCTTCAAGGACCGCGGCATGACCATGGCGATCAGCAAGGCGAAGGAGGAGGGGGCCAAGGCGGTCATCTGCGCCTCCACCGGCAACACCTCTGCCTCCGCCGCCGCCTACGCCGTACGCGCGGGCATGGTCTCCGCCGTGCTGGTCCCGCAGGGGAAGATCGCGCTCGGCAAGATGGGCCAGGCCCTCGTGCACGGCGCGAAGATCCTCCAGGTCGACGGCAACTTCGACGACTGCCTCACCCTCGCCCGCTCGCTGAGCGAGAACTACCCGGTGGCGCTGGTCAATTCGGTCAACCCGGTGCGGATCGAGGGCCAGAAGACGGCCGCCTTCGAGATCGTGGACATGCTCGGCGACGCGCCCGACATCCACGTCCTCCCGGTCGGCAACGCGGGCAACATCACCGCCTACTGGAAGGGCTACCGGGAGTACGCCGCCGACGGCATCGCCACGCGGACCCCGCGCATGTGGGGGTTCCAGGCCTCCGGCAGCGCGCCGATCGTGCGCGGCGAGGTCGTCAAGGACCCCTCGACCATCGCGACCGCCATCCGCATCGGCAATCCGGCCTCCTGGCAGTTCGCCCTCGCCGCGCGTGACGAGTCCGGCGGCGCCATCGACGAGGTGACGGACCGTGAGATCCTGCGCGCCTACCGCCTGTTGGCCGCGCAGGAGGGCGTCTTCGTGGAGCCCGCGTCGGCCGCGTCCGTGGCCGGTCTGCTCAAGGCCGCCGAGCAGGGCAAGGTGGACCCGGGCCAGCGGATCGTCTGCACGGTCACCGGCAACGGCCTGAAGGACCCCGACTGGGCCGTCGCCGGCGCTCCGCAACCGGTCACCGTCCCGGTCGACGCGGCCACCGCGGCCGAGCGGCTGGGCTTGGCCTGAGGCGCGAGGAATTCCCGGGAATTCCCTGACCCGGAGAATCCCTGACAGGGGTGCACAGGGGGCTTATGACACGCATCGTGCGCCCCCGGTGCGCCCTGTGTCGCCACGGAACCTTCCTTCGATAGGCTGTGGTGAACCCGCCTACCGCATATGCCTCCGCGTGTGGCACGGCCGCGTCGTGTCCGCGGCCGGCCCGGGTTTCCCCATCCGTCGAATGTCCCCACCGAATGTCCGCCGAATGCCCTTCGCGTCATCCGGCAGCACGCAGTTCGAGTTCAAGGAGAGTCAACGAGCGATGGCCGGTCCAGCGTTCCGCGCCGCCGCCGTACGGGTGCGCGTTCCCGCCACCAGCGCCAACCTCGGCCCGGGCTTCGACGCCCTCGGCCTCGCGCTGGGGCTCTACGACGACGTCGTCGTCCGGGTGGCCGATTCCGGACTGGACGTCGACATCGCGGGCGAGGGCAGCGAGACCCTGCCGCGCGACGAGAGCCACCTCCTGGTCCGCTCCCTGCGCACCGCCTTCGACCTGCTGGGCGGACAGCCCCGCGGCCTGGAGATCGTTTGCGCCAACCGCATCCCGCACGGCCGCGGCCTGGGCTCCTCCTCCGCCGCCATCTGCGCCGGCATCGTCGCCGCGCGCGCGGTGACCATAGGCGGCGAGGCCCGGCTCGACGACGCCGCCCTGCTGGAGCTGGCCACCGAGATCGAGGGCCACCCGGACAACGTGGCGGCCTGCCTGCTCGGCGGTTTCACCCTGTCCTGGATGGAATCGGGGGCCGCCCGGGCGATCAGGATGGAGCCGCACCATTCCATCGTTCCGGTGGTTTTCGTACCCGGAAAGCCGGTACTGACCGAGACCGCCCGCGGTCTCCTCCCGCGCACCGTGCCGCACGTCGACGCCGCCGCCAACGCGGGCCGCGCCGCCCTGCTCGTCGAGGCCCTGGCCAGGCGCCCCGAGCTGCTGCTGCCCGCCACCGAGGACCGCCTGCACCAGGAGTACCGCGCCCCGGCGATGCCGGAGAGCACCGCCCTGGTGGAGCGACTGCGCGCCGAGGGCGTCCCGGCCGTCATCTCGGGCGCCGGGCCCACCGTCATGGCCCTGGCCGACGCCGGGACGGCCGACAAGGTCCAGGCTCTGGCGGGCGCCGAATGGGCCGCCAACCGGCTCGACCTCGACGTACAGGGAGCGAGCGTGCTGCCGCTCGCGACCTGAGACACGGTTGCCGGATTTGGAGAGGGGGAATGTTTGTTGGATCCGGTAGTGTTAACCTCAAGTCTGCACCCGACCTCACCATGGCGAGGTGCTTCGTGTCCCCGTCCGGGACAGACATTCTTCCGGGAGCCTCCCAAGCCACTCCGTGTTCCGTGCGCCGTACCTGGGCAGTACGTCGCATGCGGGCACTGAGCGAGCCGCCGGGCACGCTCCGGAATCGGTGCTACCACGCCACGTGACACTGGGTGCCACGCGGAAGCGCCATCACCAGCAAATCTCTTCCGCCGCTTTGGCGGACCACCGCCCCGGCTCGGACCACTCGAAGACAGGACCGAAGCCGGACAGCACAACCGGTCGCCGAGCCAGACAGGCCGACGTCCGCTCCAGGGAAGGACCCTTCGTGAGCGACACCACCGATCTGATGGGCGCACGTGTCGAGGAGACCGCTGCCGCGCCCGCCACGGACGCCTCCGCGCCTGCCACCGGTGCCGGCTCCCGGCGGCGCCGCGGTACCGGCCTCGAGGGCATGGTGCTGGCCGAGCTGCAGCAGGTCGCCTCGGGCCTCGGTATCAGGGGCACCGCGCGGATGCGCAAGAGCCAGCTGATCGAGGTCATCAAGGAGGCCCAGGCCGGGGGCGGCGCCCCCAAGGCCGAGGCCGCCACCGAGACCAAGCCCAAGCGCCGGGCCACCTCCAAGGCCCGCACGGGTGAGGACGCCGACGGCAAGAAGGCGGAGAAGGCCACCGCGGCCCCCGCCGAGAAGACCGCCGCGCAGCAGCAGATCGAGATCCCCGGCCAGGGCTCCCCGAAGGCCGCCGCCGCGCAGGAGCAGGCGGCCCCCGCCGCCGACGCGCCGGCCGAGCGCCGCCGTCGCCGTGCCACCGCCGAGGCCGGCAGCCCCGCCGGGAACGCCACCGAGACGGTCGTCGCCGAGGCGAAGGGCGAGTCCAGGAGCGAGGCCCGCGGCGAGCAGAAGAACGAGTCCCAGGGCCAGCAGCCGCAGGGCGAGGCCAAGGGCGACGCCGGCGACGGCGATGGCCGCAGCCGCCGCGACCGCCGTGAGCGTGGCCGTGACCGCGACCGCGACCGCGACCGCCGTGGCAAGGGCGACGACCAGCAGGGCGGCGGCGGTCAGCGCCAGCAGGGCCAGCAGGGCGGCCGCCAGGACCGCCAGGACCGGCAGGATCGTCAGGACGACGACGACTTCGACGGTGGCCGCCGGGGCCGTCGCGGCCGCTACCGCGACCGCCGTGGCCGCCGTGGCCGTGACGACATCGCCGAGCCGCAGGTCGCCGAGGACGACGTCCTGATCCCCGTCGCGGGCATCCTGGACATCCTCGACAACTACGCGTTCATCCGGACCTCCGGCTACCTCCCGGGTCCGAACGACGTGTACGTCTCCCTCGCCCAGGTCCGTAAGAACGGCCTGCGCAAGGGCGACCACGTCACCGGCGCGGTCCGTCAGCCCAAGGAAGGCGAGCGGCGCGAGAAGTTCAACGCGCTGGTCCGCCTCGACTCCGTCAACGGCATGGCGCCCGAACACGGCCGTGGCCGACCGGAGTTCAACAAGCTGACCCCGCTCTACCCGCAGGACCGGCTCCGTCTGGAGACCGACCCGGGCGTGCTCACCACCCGCATCATCGACCTCGTCTCGCCCATCGGTAAGGGCCAGCGCGGTCTGATCGTGGCCCCGCCGAAGACCGGCAAGACCATGATCATGCAGGCGATCGCCAACGCGATCACGCACAACAACCCCGAGTGCCACCTGATGGTCGTCCTCGTCGACGAGCGTCCGGAAGAGGTCACCGACATGCAGCGGTCGGTGAAGGGCGAGGTCATCTCCTCGACCTTCGACCGTCCGGCCGAGGACCACACCACGGTCGCCGAGCTCGCCATCGAGCGCGCCAAGCGGCTCGTCGAGCTGGGCCACGACGTGGTCGTGCTGCTCGACTCCATCACCCGTCTGGGCCGCGCCTACAACCTGGCGGCGCCGGCCTCCGGCCGCATCCTGTCCGGTGGTGTCGACTCGACGGCCCTGTACCCGCCGAAGCGGTTCTTCGGTGCGGCGCGGAACATCGAGGACGGCGGCTCGCTCACCATCCTGGCCACGGCTCTCGTGGACACCGGGTCCCGCATGGACGAGGTGATCTTCGAGGAGTTCAAGGGCACGGGCAACATGGAGCTCAAGCTCGACCGGAAGCTGGCCGACAAGCGGATCTTCCCGGCGGTGGACGTGGACGCGTCCGGTACCCGTAAGGAAGAGATCCTGCTGGGCAGCGAGGAGTTGGCGGTCGTCTGGAAGCTGCGGCGGGTGCTGCACGCGCTGGACCAGCAGCAGGCGATCGAGTTGCTGCTGGACAAGATGAAGCAGACGAAGTCGAATGGTGAGTTTCTGATGCAGATTCAGAAGACGACGCCTGCGCCGGGGAACGGGGACTAGTCAGCGGGGGTGCGGGTGCGTTGTCGGCCGCGGGTGTGTTGTGGTTGATCGCGTAGTTCGCCGCGCCCCTTAGGGGACGCTGGTCCTCAGGGTGTTTCACGAGCTCGCCTTCTGTCCTTCGGGGCAGGAGGCGAGCTTTTTGTCGTACGGAGAGACGTTTGCCACAAGGGGGCCGGCGGTGGTTGTGCGGGTTCGTCGGGGGAAAGTGCAGGTGAGTGCGGTTGGGCGGTAGCGGATGGTTACTCTTGGTGACTTTGGCCGTACCGCCGGGCACTTTGCGTTGTGCAACCCTTGCCCGAGTTTCTCCGTCTGACCTGACGGGGTCACGATGGTGGGGTACGGGTCGTTTCGCGGCCAATGCCTGTCCCTGAAAGCAGGGGGTAACCGACCGGATCACAACCCGAGGAGTCATGTGTCCGCCGAGAGCACGCCGGAACCCGGCATACCGGAGCCGGCCCCGACCGGCCCCCGCCGCCGGGGCAAGGGCCGCCGCCGCAAGGCGAGCAGTAAACGCCACAAGGCCCTGCTCGTCACGGCCTGGGCGGCCGCGGGCGTGGTCGTGCTGGGCGGCACCGGCGCCGGGTACCTGTACTTCAAGCTCAACGGCAACCTCAAGAGCGTCGACATCAACGGGGCGCTCGGCACGCACCGGCCCGCGAAGGTCGACAACGGCTCCGAGAACATCCTGGTCCTCGGCTCGGACACCCGTTCGGGTGCCAACAAGAAGCTCGGCGGGGGCGCCGACGACGGCAGCGCCCGCTCCGACACGGCGATGATCGTCCACGTCTACAAGGGCCACAAGAAGGCCGCCGTGGTCTCCGTGCCCCGGGACACCCTGATCGACCGCCCCGCCTGCACCGACACCAAGGGCACGACGTACCCGGCCGCGTCCGGGGTGATGTTCAACTCCGCGTACTCAACCGGCGGCGCGGCCTGCGCGGTGAAGACCGTCGAGTCCCTCACCGGCATCCGCATGGACCACTACCTGGAGGTCGACTTCGCCGGCTTCCAGAAGCTGATCGACGACCTCGGCGGGGTCCAGGTCACCACGACCAAGAACATCGACGACCCCCAGAGCCACCTGGACCTGAAGGCCGGCGCCCACACGCTGACCGGCAAGCAGGCCCTCGGTCTCGTCCGCACCCGGCACGGCGTCGGCGACGGCTCCGACCTGGGCCGCATCCAGCTCCAGCAGGCCTTCATCAAGGCCCTGATCAACCAGGTCAAGCACGTCGGCGTGTTCAGCAACCCCAAGAAGCTGTACGACCTCGCCGACACCGCCACCAAGGCCGTCACCACCGACTCCGACCTCGGCTCGGTGAACTCCCTCATGGACTTCGCGGGCGGCCTCAAGGGCATCGGCTCCTCCCACATGAAGATGATCACCATGCCGGTCCAGTACGACCCGGCCAACCCCAACCGCGTGATCATGGCCCCGGCCCAGGCCCGCCTGGTCTGGACGGCCCTCAAACACGACAAGCCCATCCCCAAGGCGGCCACGGCGGGTACGGCCACCGGTGAGGCCAAGGGCGTGGTGAGCGCGTCGTAAGGGGCCGAGCCCCGCACGGACGCCCGCGTCGTAAGGGGCTGAGCCCCGCACGGACGCCCGCCCGGAATAAAGAACACCGCCCCCCGGTTTTGGGGGATGGCACCAGTCCTGGCAGACTGGTACGTCGGCCCCGGTTCACGCTCCCGCAGCCCCGCGGCAGCGACCCGGCGCCCTCCCGAAACCTAGGAGACACCTTGAAGCGCGACATCCACCCCGAGTACGTCGAGACGCAGGTCAGCTGCACCTGTGGCGCGTCGTTCACCACCCGCAGCACCATCGGGTCCGGCACCATCCGGGCCGAGGTCTGCTCCGAGTGCCACCCGTTCTACACGGGCAAGCAGAAGATCCTCGACACCGGTGGCCGCGTGGCCCGCTTCGAGGCCCGCTTCGGCAAGGCTGCCGCCGGCTCCAAGAAGTAGCGAGCCCCTCTTCGCCGGTCCCCGGCCGCGCCCCTCGCCGGGTGCGTCCGGGACCGGCGTTTTTGGTCGCCCGCCCCTTCACCCCACCCGCAGTATCAGGAGCCGAAAGATGTTCGAGGCCGTCGAGGAACTCGTCGCCGAGCACGCCGACCTGGAGAAGCAGCTCGCCGACCCGTCGGTCCACGCCGACCAGGCCAACGCGCGCAAGCTGAACAAGCGCTACGCCGAGCTGACCCCGATCGTGGCCACGTACCGCTCCTGGAAGCAGACCGGCGACGACATCGAGACCGCGCGCGAGCTGGCCGCCGACGACCCCGACTTCGCCGCCGAGGTCAAGGAGCTGGAGAAGCAGCGCGAGGAGCTGACCGAGAAGCTGCGCCTGCTGCTCGTCCCGCGCGACCCCAGCGACGACAAGGACGTCATCCTGGAGATCAAGGCCGGCGCCGGCGGCGACGAGTCCGCGCTGTTCGCGGGCGACCTGCTGCGCATGTACCTGCGCTACGCCGAGCGCGTCGGCTGGAAGACCGAGATCATCGACGCCACCGAGTCCGAGCTGGGCGGCTACAAGGACGTCCAGGTCGCCGTGAAGACCAAGGGCGGCAACGGCGCGACCGAGCCCGGCCAGGGCGTCTGGGCCCGGCTGAAGTACGAGGGCGGCGTGCACCGCGTGCAGCGCGTCCCGGCCACCGAGTCCCAGGGCCGTATCCACACCTCCGCGGCGGGCGTCCTCGTGACCCCCGAGGCCGAGGAGGTCGACGTCGAGATCAACCCCAGCGACCTGCGCATCGACGTCTACCGGTCCTCCGGCCCCGGTGGCCAGTCCGTCAACACCACCGACTCCGCCGTGCGCATCACGCACCTCCCGACCGGGGTCGTCGCCTCCTGCCAGAACGAGAAGAGCCAGCTGCAGAACAAGGAGCAGGCGCTGCGTATCCTGCGCTCCAGGCTCCTCGCTGCCGCGCAGGAGGAGGCCGAGCGGGAGGCCGCCGACGCCCGCCGCAGCCAGGTCCGCACCGTCGACCGCTCCGAGAAGATCCGCACCTACAACTTCCCGGAGAACCGCATCTCCGACCACCGCGTCGGCTTCAAGGCGTACAACCTCGACCAGGTCCTCGACGGCGACCTCGCCGCCGTGATCCAGGCCTGCGTCGACGCGGACTCGGCGGCGAAGCTCGCGGCCGCGTAACGGACGTACGAGTACCAACGGAGGACCAGCGTGCAGCAACATTTTGGGGAGCGACCCCCAGGCCCCCGGAGCGTGCTGCTCGCGGAGGTGGCCCAGGCCACCCAGCGACTCGCCGACGCGGGCGTGCCCTCGCCGCGCACCGACGCGGAGGAGCTGGCCGCGTTCGTGCACGGCGTGAAGCGGGGCGCGCTGCACTCGGTCAAGGACGCCGACTTCGACGCCCGCTACTGGGAGGTCATCGCCCGCCGCGAGCAGCGCGAGCCGCTCCAGCACATCACCGGGCGGGCCTACTTCCGCTACCTGGAGCTCCAGGTCGGCCCCGGCGTCTTCGTGCCCCGGCCGGAGACCGAGTCCGTGGTCGGCTGGGCTATAGACGCCGTACGCGCCATGGACGTCGTCGAGCCCTGCATCGTCGACCTGTGCACCGGCTCGGGCGCCATCGCGCTCGCCCTCGCCCAGGAGGTGCCGCGCTCGCGCGTGCACGCCGTCGAGCTGTCCGAGCACGCCCTGGTGTGGACCCGCAAGAACGTCGCCGGGTCCAGGGTCGACCTGCGCCAGGGCGACGCGCTCACCGCCTTTCCCGACCTGGACGGCCAGGTCGACCTGGTCGTGTCCAACCCGCCGTACATCCCGCTCACCGAATGGGAGTACGTGGCCCCCGAGGCCCGCGACTACGACCCGGAGCTCGCGCTGTTCTCCGGTGAGGATGGCCTCGACCTGATCCGCGGCATCGAACGCACCGCGCACCGGCTGCTGCGCCCCGGCGGGGTCGTCGTCATCGAGCACGCCGACACCCAGGGCGGACAGGTGCCGTGGATCTTCACCGAGGAGCGCGGCTGGGCGGACGCGGCCGACCACCCCGACCTGAACAACCGGCCCCGCTTCGCGACGGCCCGCAAGGCGCTGCCGTGAGCACCGCCGTCGTGAGCACCGCCGTCGTGAAGACCGCCGTCGTGAAGACCGCCCAGACCGCTTTTCAGCTGTACGTGTACGAGGAGGCCCGCTGACATGGCACGGCGATACGACACCAACGACGCGACCGACCGCGTGACCGGTCTGCGCGAGGCCGCGTCCGCCGTCCGCCGGGGCGAGCTGGTGGTCCTCCCGACCGACACCGTGTACGGCATCGGCGCCGACGCCTTCTCCTCCGAGGGCGTGAGCGACCTGCTGGCCGCCAAGGGGCGGGGCCGCAACATGCCCACCCCTGTCCTCATCGGCTCCCCGAACACCCTCCACGGGCTCGTCACGGACTTCTCCGAGATGGCCTGGGAGCTCGTCGACGCGTTCTGGCCGGGCGCCCTCACGCTCGTCGCCCGGCACCAGCCGTCCCTGCAGTGGGACCTCGGGGACACCCGGGGCACGGTCGCCATCCGGATGCCGCTGCACCCGGTCGCCATCGAACTGCTCACCGAGTTCGGCCCGATGGCCGTCTCCTCCGCGAACCTCACCGGGCACCCGGCGCCGGAGAACTGCGACGCCGCGCAGGACATGCTCGGCGACTCGGTCTCCGTCTACCTCGACGGCGGCCCGACCCCCGGCAACGTGCCGTCGTCCATCGTCGACGTCACCGGCGAGGTGCCGGTGCTGCTGCGCGAGGGCGCGCTGTCGCCGGACGAGCTGCGCAAGGTCGTACCCGACCTCGAGGTGGCGAATTGACGGCCCCTGACGCGGGGCGTGGCATAGGCGACGGGGAACGCGCGGCCGAACAGACGACCACGTTCGGGTTTCCGCGCGACAGCTTCCGCATCCTCCATGTCAGCACCGGCAATGTGTGCCGCTCGCCGATCACCGAGCGGCTGACCCGGCATTTCGTCGCCCAGCGCCTCGGGGTGCTGGGCGGTGGGCTGGTCGTGGAGAGCGCGGGCACCTGGGGGCACGAGGGCGCGCCGATGGAGTCCCACGCGGAGACGGTGCTGACGGAATTCGGCGCGGATGCCTCCGGGTTCACGGGGCGCGAGCTGCTGGACGAGCACGTCATCATGGCGGACCTGGTGCTGACGGCGACGCGTGACCATCGGGCGCAGGTCATCTCCATGGGGCACTCGGCCGGGCTGCGCACCTTCACGCTGAAGGAGTTCACCCGGCTGGTGCGGGCCATCGACCCCGCGACGCTGCCGCCCCTGGACGAGGGGGTGGTGATGCGTGCCCGCGCCCTGGTCCGTGCGGCGGCCGCTCTACGCGGGTGGCTGCTGGCGCCGACGGCCGAGGCGGACGAGGTCTACGACCCCTACGGCGCGCCCCTGCCCTTCTTCCGCTCCATAGGCGAGGAAATACACCAGTCCCTGGACCCAGTGGTAACAGCCCTGACCGGCGTCTCGACGAGGGCCTAGCGGCGCTTTGGGCGACCGCCCGGCTCCCCTTGCCCGGCGCCGGTTCGTGTGCCAAGCAGCTCCCCTTGCCCGGCGCTGACCCGGCACCCGGCGCCGCAGGCCCTGCCCACCCGTTCCGCCCTGCGGGCCCCTGACGGGGTGCCTGTTCGTGTGCCAAGCAGCACTCTTGCCCGGCGCTGACCTGGCACCCGGCGCCGCAGGCCGTGCCCACCCGCTCCGCCCTGCGGAACGCCTGCGGGCCCCTGACGGGGTGCCTGTTCGTGTGCCAAGCAGCACTCTTGCCCGGCGCTGACCCGGCACCCGGCGCCGCAGGCCGTGCCCACCCGTTCCGCCCTGCGGAACGCCTCCCCACGGCGGGGGGCGGCGGGGGCGCGGGGCCGCCCCGCGCGGGCAGGGGTGCGGGCGCAGCCCCGGCGGCCAGGCACAGTGTGCCCCGTAAGGGGCGCGGGGAACTGCGCGAGCGGCCACGGCGGTCCGCAGTCGCCGGCAAACCGGCACCCCACCCGGACGGGCGGCGGTACGGCGCAGGCAGTCCGCCAGGACCCGGCATACATTGGACGTACCTCATCCTCCGAGTGTCCGGAGTGCGTCATGTCGGTCAGCGTTGCCCAGGAGGCCGATGTCCTGCGCCGGCGGGACCCGGAGCTGGCCGAGATCCTGCTCGGCGAGCGTGACCGGCAGGCGACGACGCTCCAGCTCATCGCCGCCGAGAACTTCACCTCACCTGCGGTGCTCGCGGCCCTCGGCTCACCCCTCGCCAACAAGTACGCCGAGGGTTACCCCGGCGCCCGCCACCACGGCGGCTGCGAGATCGTGGACGTGGCCGAGCGCCTGGCGGTGGAACGCGCGAAGGCGCTGTTCGGCGCCGAGCACGCCAACGTGCAGCCGCACTCGGGGTCGTCGGCGGTCCTTGCCGCGTACGCCGCGCTCCTCCGCCCCGGCGACACCGTCCTTGCCCTCGGCCTGCCGCACGGCGGCCACCTCACGCACGGCTCCCCGGCGAACTTCTCCGGCCGCTGGTTCGACTTCGTCGGATACGGCGTCGACGCCGAGAGCGGCCTCATCGACCACGAACAGGTCCGCACCCTGGCCCGCGCCCACCGCCCCAAGGCCATCGTGTGCGGGTCGATCGCCTATCCCCGCCACATCGACCACGCCTTCTTCCGCGCGGTCGCCGACGAGGTGGGCGCCGGCCTGATCGCCGACGCGGCGCACCCCATCGGCCTGGTCGCCGGGGGAGCGGCGCCGAACCCGGTGCCGTACGCCGACATCGTGTGCGCCACCACGCACAAGGTGCTGCGCGGCCCGCGCGGCGGGATGATCCTGTGCGGCGCGGAACTGGCCGAGCGCGTCGACCGGGCCGTGTTCCCCTTCACCCAGGGCGGCGCGCAGATGCACACCATCGCGGCGAAGGCGGTCGCGTTCGGCGAGGCGGCAACCCCGGCGTTCTCGGTGTACGCCCATCAGGTGGTCGCGAACGCACGCGTCCTCGCCGGCCACCTGGCCGCCGAGGGCCTCGCCGTGACCACCGGCGGCACGGACACCCATCTGATCATCGCGGACCCCGCCCCCCTCGGCCTCGACGGGCGCGCGGCGCGCGGCCGGCTCGCCGCCGCCGGCATCGTCCTGGACTGCTGTGTGCTGCCGCACGGCCACGGACGCGGCCTGCGCCTGGGCACGGCAGCGGTGACCACCCAGGGCATGGGGGAGACGGAGATGGTGCGGATCGCCGCGCTGCTGGCCGGGGTCCTGCGGGAGGAGACGGACGCCACCACGGCCCGCGCCGAGGTCCGCGGCCTGACCGCCGCCTTCCCGCCCTACCCCGACTGACCGGCACCCGCACCGGCGCTTTCCGGCCGCGCGCAGGCGTCGTAATCCGGCCGCTCGGGGGTAGGCGCATCCGGGTGCACCCCGCCGGGACGTCGTGCACAGCCACACATGCAACCATCATCGCTACCCGGAAGTCCTCATCCATATGCGTCCGTCGCTAGGGTGTGGGGCTGAGATGGCCAGCGAGACCTGTGGGGAAGCCCGTGCGTGAATACCTGCTGACGCTCTGCATCACGGCCGCGGTGACGTATCTGCTGACAGGGCCGGTGCGGAAGTTCGCGATCGTGGCCGGAGCGATGCCGGAGATCCGGGCGCGTGACGTGCACCGTGAGCCCACTCCGCGCCTCGGCGGTATCGCCATGTTCTTCGGCCTGTGCGCGGGTCTGCTGGTCGCGGACCACCTGACCAACCTGCACCAGGTCTTCGAGAAGTCCAACGAGCCGCGCGCCCTGCTCTCCGGGGCCGCGCTGATCTGGCTGATCGGTGTCCTCGACGACAAGTTCGAGATCGACGCGCTGATCAAGCTGGGCGGCCAGATGATCGCGGCCGGCGTGATGGTCATGCAGGGTCTGACCATCCTGTGGCTGCCCATCCCGGGCGTCGGCAACGTGGCGCTCACCCAGTGGCAGGGCACCCTGCTCACCGTGGCGCTGGTCGTCATCACCATCAACGCGGTGAACTTCGTGGACGGCCTCGACGGACTCGCGGCCGGCATGGTGTGCATCGCCGCCGCCGCGTTCTTCCTCTACGCCTACCGGATCTGGTACTCGTACGGCATCGAGGCCGCCGCCCCCGCCACGCTGTTCGCGGTGATCCTGATGGGCATGTGCCTGGGCTTCCTGCCGCACAACATGCACCCGGCCCGGATCTTCATGGGCGACTCCGGCTCCATGCTGATCGGCCTGGTGCTGGCGGCCGGCGCGATCTCCATCACCGGTCAGCTCGACCCGGACGCCCTGGCCCTGTTCACGGGGTCGGAGAAGGCGGCGGTGCACCAGACGGTCCCCGTCTACATCCCGCTGCTGCTGCCCCTGACGATCATCGCCGTGCCCGCCGCCGACCTGGTCCTGGCGATCGTCCGCCGCACCTGGCGCGGCCAGTCCCCGTTCGCCGCCGACCGGGGCCACCTGCACCACCGCCTGCTGGAGATCGGCCACTCGCACAGCCGGGCCGTGCTGATCATGTACTTCTGGTCGGCGCTGATCGGCTTCGGCGCGCTGGCCTACTCGGTGAACTCCGCGTCGATGTGGATCGTGCTCGGCGTGGTCTTCCTCAGCGCCATCGGTCTCGTCCTGCTGCTGCTCCCGCGCTTCAAGCCCCGTACGCCGGGCTGGGCGGAGGGCTTCGTGCCGCCGCGCTACCGCCGGCGCCGCCGGAACGCCGAGGCGGACGCGGTCCAGGCACCCGCGCGGGAGGGTGCCGGCGAGGCCGCCGGCGAGTCCGGGAGCGAGTCGGGCGAGACCGTGGAACGGCCTGCTGTGGCGGCCGGGACGGCAGGCGTCAACGGGGCGACAGCGATCGGCCCCCGTTCGCGCACGGCCAAGGGTCGCAAGGTAAGAATCTGACTAGAGCATTGCCAACTCGTGGTGGAATAAAGTTCCCTAATACCAGGCAAACCACCCCAGTTTCTGCACAGACGCGCACGGTCACTCTCATGTGTGACAGCCAGCACACCAACTGGGTAAAGACCTCATCAAATAGTTTGTGATAGCGTTCACTACCAGATGGGTGATGCACTGAAAGGCCCCGACGGAACGGTCCTCCAGGCCGGGAAGCGCCCCCATCTCCCCGCGTTAACCTCTGCACCACACCGGAGCACCGGTCGGTGACACCGGGTCACCGCGCCAGCCACGCCCCCACTTCGTTGGAGCCGTCCGCATGCAGTCGAACGACGTCCGGATCCTGAAAGGCGCAGCGCTCATCGCTGCCCCCGTGGGTCTCGTCAGCGCCGTTGTCAGCGCGCTCGTCGCCGGTGAGAAGGGTCTGATCGGCGCGCTGGTGGCCATCGCCGTGGTCGGTTGTTTCTTCGGCCTCGGCTCCGCCGCACTGATGCGTATCACGCAGGACAAGCCGCAGGTCGCCATGATGGCCGGCCTGCTCGTCTACACGGTGCAGATGCTGCTCATCGGCGTCTTCATCGTCGCCTTCAGTGACACCACGCTCTTCAACGGCCGTGCCTTCGCCCTGAGTCTGCTGGCCACCGCGCTGGCCTGGGTCGGCGGCCAGGTGAAGCACAGCCTCACCAGCCGGATGCTCTACGTGAATCCCGAGCCGTCCGTACCTGCCAAGGAGGCGGACCCGGTCAAGGCGGAGTCCCGCGATGCGGCGTAGGGGGCGCGTAAAGGCGATACATCCCGATCTGCTATCGTCCGGGAGCGTTTCCGGTGGAGGATCCCGCCGCTTCTCGGGCGGGGGAGAGTATCGCCTCCACGGTCTACGGCGGACTCGGACCGGCGCGTGTGGCCACCACACGGAGTCCGAGCGGCCGGGCCCGCGGCGGATGCGCCCCACGGACTGCGGTGACACCGTCACACCACCATGTCCCCAGTGCCGATCAGCGGCCTCACCAGCCGCACTGAGACACAAGGTTGCCGTAACTGATGCGTCACGACGAAGGAGTCACGGGTGAGTGCCCACATGCTGCTCGCTGAAAGCGGCTGCCACATCAATGCTGACTGTGCCTTCCCCGCGCCGGGCCTCCACTCGTTCGACTTCAAGCCGATCTTCAGCATCGGCAGCTTCGACTTCACCAAGCCGATGCTCCTCACGATCATCTGCATGGTGATCGTGATCGGCTTCTTCTTCGCGGCGTTCCGCAAGCCGAAGCTGGTCCCCGGGAAGCTCCAGCTCGTCGGCGAGATCGGCTACAACTTCGTCGCGCGCAGCATCGCCCTCGAAGTGATCGGCAAGAAGGGCAGCAAGTACGTCCCCTTCCTCACGTCGATCTTCTTCTTCGTGTGGATCATGAACATCATGTCCATCATCCCGCTGGCGCAGTTCCCGTCGACGGCACGCTTCGCGTACCCGGCCGTGCTCGCCGCGCTGGTGTGGATCACGTACATGTTCCTCACGTTCAAGACGCACGGGCTGAAGGGCGGCGTCAAGAACCTCGTCTGGATGGACGGTCTGCCGAAGCCGCTGGTTCCGCTGATCGTCGTCCTGGAGTTCTTCTCGAACGTGATCCTGCGTCCGTTCACCCTCGCGGTGCGGCTGTGGGCCAACATGTTCGCCGGCCACATGCTGATCGTGATGTTCAGCGTGGCGAGCTGGTACCTGCTGACCCCGTCGATCATGACGGCCGTCGCCGGCGGGTCGTTCGCCCTGGCACTCGCCATGACCACCCTGGAAGTCCTGATCCAGTTCCTCCAGGCGTACATCTTCACGCTCCTCGCCTCGATCTACATCCAGGGAGCGCTGCAAGAGGGTCACTGACCCTGCCCAGCCCACCGCACTTCCGACTGGGAATCCCCCCAGCGGACCGCTTCACATAGGAAGACAGGAAAATGTCTGCCGACCTCGTCAACCTCGCCGCCTCCACCGTCCCCGGCCGCATGGGTGCCATCGCCTATGGTCTCGCCGCGATCGGCCCCGGCATCGGTATCGGTGTCGTCTTCGGCCACTCCATCGAGGCCATGGCCCGCCAGCCCGAGGCCATGCCGATCATCCGCACCAACATGTTCCTGGGCTTCGCGCTCTGTGAGGTGCTGGCGCTCCTCGGTCTGGTCGTCCCCTTCATCTTCAGCAAGTGAGCTGACGACCAGTAGCCACACTCGACGAAAGGTTCAGACATGATGACCTTCCTGGCGGAGGCGGGATCGGAGAATCCGCTCGTCCCCGACACCGCGGAACTGATCATCGGCCTGATCTGCTTCTTCATCGTCTTCGGCTTCCTCGGCAAGAAGCTCCTGCCCAACATCCAGAAGACTCTGGAAGAGCGGCACGACGCCATCGAGGGCGGTCTGGAGCGCGCGGCCACGGCACAGGCCGAAGCACAGCAGATTCTTGAGCAGTACAAGGCCCAGCTCGCTGAGGCCAGGCACGAGGCCGCCCGCCTGCGCCAGGAGGCGACCGAGCAGGGGGCCACGATCATCCAGGAGATGAGGGCGGAAGGTCAGCGGCAGCGCGAGGAGATCGTCGCCGCCGGTCACGCCCAGATCGAGGCCGACCGCAAGGCTGTCGTCACCGCGCTGCGGCAGGACGTGGGCACCCTTGCCACCGACCTCGCCGGCAAGCTCGTCGGTGAGTCCCTGGAGGACCACGCCCGGCAGAGCCGGATCATCGACCGCTTCCTCGACGGACTCGAGGAGAACGCTGTGAAGGCCGAGGCCACGCCATGAACGGAGCGAGCCGCGAGGCGCTGGCAGCAGCCCGGACGCGTTGTGAGGCACTGACCGACTCCACGTCGGTCGACGCCGCACAGCTCGCCGAGCAGCTGGCCGCCATCACCGCGCTCCTCGACCGCGAGGTGGGCCTGCGCCGGGTCCTGACCGACCCGGTACAGCCCGCCGAGGCCCGCGCCGCCCTGGCGGAGCGCCTGCTGGGCGGACAGGTGGACGGCCCGGCCGTCGACCTGCTGGCCGGCATGGTCCGCTCCCGCTGGTCGCGTTCGCGTGACCTGGTCGACGCGGTGGAGGAGCTTGCCGCCACCGCCGACCTGACGGCGGCCCAGCGGGCCGGCACGCTCGACGACGTCGAGGACGAGCTGTTCCGGTTCGGCCGGATCGTGTCGTCCAGCGCCGGACTGCGTGCCGCGCTCACCGACCGCGAGGCCACGGCCGCGGCCAAGACCGAGCTGCTGCACAGCCTGCTCGGCGGCCGTGCCAACCCGGTCACGGAGCGCCTGGTCGCACGCCTGGCCACCCGGCCGCGGGGACGTAGCCTGGAGGCAGGCCTGGAGGCCATGTCCCGGCTCGCCGCGGCCCGCCGCGACAGGGCGGTCGCCGTCGTCACCTCGGCGGTGCCCCTCACGGACGGACAGAAGCAGCGCCTCGGCGCCGCGCTGGCGAAGCTGTACGGACGCCAGATGCATCTGAACCTGGACGTGGACCCCTCGGTCCTCGGCGGGATCTCCGTACGCGTCGGTGAAGAGGTCATCGACGGCACGATCGCGGAGCGCCTCGAAGAGGCGTCGCGGCGGTTGGCCGGCTGACGGCCGACCGGCCACCAAGAACAACAGCGGCCCGGTTGGGCCGTGCAGAAATTGCAGAAGATTGCTGGGGGCCCGCGGCGACAGCCGCTCAAGGGAACAGCCCCAGACCCCCAAAGACTTCGGGCCCAACAAGGAGAGCAGGGAACCCAGATGGCGGAGCTCACGATCCGGCCGGAGGAGATCCGGGACGCACTGGAGACTTTCGTCCAGTCGTACAAGCCGGACGCGGCCTCGCGCGAGGAGGTCGGTACGGTCACCCTTGCCGGCGACGGCATCGCGAAGGTCGAGGGCCTGCCCTCGGCCATGGCCAACGAACTGCTGAAGTTCGAGGACGGCACCCTCGGTCTCGCACTGAACCTGGAAGAGCGCGAGATCGGTGCGGTCGTCCTCGGCGAGTTCAGCGGCATCGAGGAGGGCCAGCCGGTGCAGCGCACCGGTGAGGTGCTCTCCGTCGCCGTGGGCGAGGGCTACCTCGGCCGCGTCGTCGACCCGCTCGGCAACCCGATCGACGGCCTCGGCGAGATCGAGACCAGCGGCCGCCGCGCCCTTGAGCTGCAGGCCCCCACGGTCATGCAGCGCAAGTCGGTGCACGAGCCGATGGAGACCGGCTACAAGGCCGTCGACGCGATGACCCCCATCGGCCGCGGTCAGCGTCAGCTGATCATCGGTGACCGTCAGACCGGCAAGACCGCCCTGGCCGTCGACACGATCATCAACCAGCGCGACAACTGGCGCACCGGCGACCCGTCGAAGCAGGTCCGCTGCATCTACGTCGCCATCGGTCAGAAGGGTTCCACCATCGCCTCGGTGCGTGGCTCCCTCGAAGAGGCCGGCGCCCTGGAGTACACGACCATCGTCGCCGCCCCGGCGTCCGACCCGGCCGGCTTCAAGTACCTCGCGCCGTACACCGGTTCGGCCATCGGCCAGCAGTGGATGTACGAGGGCAAGCACGTCCTCATCATCTTCGACGACCTCTCGAAGCAGGCCGACGCCTACCGCGCCGTGTCCCTGCTGCTGCGCCGCCCGCCGGGCCGCGAGGCCTACCCCGGTGACGTCTTCTACCTGCACTCCCGCCTGCTGGAGCGCTGCGCGAAGCTCTCCGACGCCGAGGGCGCCGGCTCGATGACCGGTCTGCCGATCGTCGAGACCAAGGCGAACGACGTGTCGGCGTTCATCCCGACCAACGTCATCTCCATCACCGACGGCCAGTGCTTCCTGGAGTCCGACCTGTTCAACGCCGGCCAGCGCCCGGCCCTGAACGTCGGTATCTCGGTCTCCCGAGTCGGTGGTTCCGCCCAGCACAAGGCGATCCGCCAGGTCTCCGGCCGTCTTCGCGTCGACCTCGCCCAGTTCCGCGAGCTGGAGGCGTTCGCCGCCTTCGGTTCCGACCTGGACGCCGCCTCGAAGTCCCAGCTGGAGCGCGGCCAGCGCATGGTCGAGCTGCTCAAGCAGCCCCAGTACCAGCCGATGGCCACCGAGGACCAGGTCATCTCCATCTGGGCCGGCACCACCGGCAAGATGGACGACGTGCCGGTCGCCGACATCCGCCGCTTCGAGAAGGAGCTGCTGGAGTACCTGCACCGCAAGGAGCAGGGCCTCATGACCTCCATCAAGGAGGGCGGCAAGATGTCGGACGACACCCTGCAGGCCATGGCCGACGCTGTCGCGGAGTTCAAGAAGCAGTTCGAGACGGGCGACGGCAAGCTGCTCGGCGAGGACGCTCCGGCCGCTGCCGCCAAGTGACGTAAGGAAGGGACCTGACTCATGGGAGCCCAGCTCCGGGTCTACAAGCGTCGCATCCGATCCGTCACCGCGACCAAGAAGATCACCAAGGCGATGGAGATGATCGCCGCCTCGCGCGTCGTCAAGGCGCAGCGCAAGGTGGCGGCCTCCACCCCTTACGCGACCGAGCTGACCCGCGCGGTCACGGCCGTCGGGACCGGTTCGAACACCAAGCACCCGCTGACCACCGAGGTGGCGTCGGCGACCCGTGCCGCGGTGCTGCTCATCACGAGCGACCGCGGCCTGGCCGGCGCCTTCAACTCCAACGCCATCAAGGCGGCGGAGCGCCTCACCGCGCGTCTGGAGGGCGAGGGCAAGCAGGTCGAGACGTATGTCGTCGGCCGGCGTGGCATCGCCCACTACAACTTCCGTGAGCGCGCCCTCGCGCACTCGTGGACCGGCTTCACGGACGAGCCCACGTACGGCGACGCCAAGCAGGTCGCGGGCCCGCTCATCGAGGCCGTCGAGAAGGACACGGCGGACGGCGGCGTGGACGAACTCCACATCGTCTACACCGAGTTCGTCTCGATGATGACGCAGACGGCCGTCGACAGCCGGCTGCTGCCGCTGCGCCTCGAGGACGTGGCGACCGAGTCGTCCGACGAGGCGTCGCCCAAGGGCGGAGCCCGTCCGCTCTACGAGTTCGAGCCGTCGGCGGAGGACGTCCTCGACGCCCTGCTGCCGCGCTACGTCGAGAGCCGTATCTACAACGCGCTGCTCCAGTCGGCTGCCTCCAAGCACGCCGCCACGCGCCGCGCGATGAAGTCGGCGACCGACAACGCGGGTGAGCTGATCAACACGCTCTCCCGTCTTGCCAACGCGGCCCGCCAGGCCGAAATCACCCAGGAGATCAGCGAGATCGTCGGTGGCGCCAGCGCCCTGGCCGACGCTACCGCGGGGAGTGACAAGTAATGACGACCACTGTTGAGACGGCCGTTGCCACGGGCCGCGTCGCCCGGGTCATCGGCCCGGTCGTCGACGTGGAGTTCCCCGTCGACGCGATGCCGGAGATCTACAACGCCCTGCACGTCGAGGTCGCCGACCCGGCGAACGCGGGCGAGAAGAAGACGCTGACCCTGGAGGTCGCCCAGCACCTGGGTGACGGCCTGGTCCGCACCATCTCGATGCAGCCCACCGACGGTCTGGTCCGCCAGGCCACGGTGACCGACACCGGCTCGGGCATCAGCGTCCCGGTCGGCGACTTCACCAAGGGCAAGGTGTTCAACACCCTCGGCGAGGTGCTGAACGTCGACGAGACCTACGAGGGCGAGCGCTGGTCCATCCACCGCAAGGCCCCCGCGTTCGACCAGCTCGAGTCGAAGACCGAGATGTTCGAGACGGGCCTGAAGGTCGTCGACCTCCTCACCCCGTACGTCAAGGGCGGCAAGATCGGTCTGTTCGGTGGTGCCGGTGTCGGCAAGACCGTGCTGATCCAGGAAATGATCATGCGTGTCGCCAACCTCCACGAGGGCGTCTCCGTCTTCGCGGGCGTCGGTGAGCGCACCCGTGAGGGCAACGACCTCATCGCGGAGATGGAAGAGTCCGGCGTTCTGGACAAGACCGCGCTGGTCTTCGGCCAGATGGACGAGCCCCCGGGCACCCGTCTGCGCGTGGCGCTGGCCGGCCTGACCATGGCCGAGTACTTCCGTGACGTCCAGAAGCAGGACGTGCTGTTCTTCATCGACAACATCTTCCGCTTCACGCAGGCCGGTTCCGAGGTCTCCACGCTGCTCGGCCGTATGCCGTCCGCGGTGGGTTACCAGCCGAACCTGGCCGACGAGATGGGTCAGCTCCAGGAGCGCATCACCTCGACGCGTGGTCACTCGATCACCTCGATGCAGGCGATCTACGTCCCCGCGGACGACCTGACCGACCCGGCCCCGGCCACCACCTTCGCCCACCTCGACGCGACGACGGTTCTGTCCCGTCCGATCTCCGAGAAGGGCATCTACCCGGCCGTGGACCCGCTGGACTCCACGTCCCGCATCCTGGACCCGCGGTACATCGCGCAGGACCACTACGACGCCGCCATGCGCGTCAAGACGATCCTGCAGAAGTACAAGGACCTCCAGGACATCATCGCGATCCTCGGTATCGACGAGCTCGGCGAGGAGGACAAGCTCGTCGTCCACCGTGCCCGTCGCGTGGAGCGCTTCCTGTCCCAGAACACCCACGCCGCCAAGCAGTTCACCGGCGTGGACGGTTCGGACGTGCCGCTGGAGGAGTCGATCGCCGCGTTCAACGCGATCTGCGACGGCGACTTCGACCACTTCCCGGAGCAGGCGTTCTTCATGTGCGGTGGCCTGGAGGACCTCAAGGCCAACGCCAAGGAGCTGGGCGTCTCCTGACCCCCGGTGACCGTGGTGTGAGGGGGCGGGCGTCCCGCCCCCTCTGCCACGCCCATTAGACTTGTAACCAACACCCGGCGACACCGCCGGGTGGTGACCCGAGGAGCCACCCTTGGCTGCTGAGCTGCACGTCGAGCTGGTCGCTGCCGACCGCCAGGTCTGGTCCGGTGAGGCCCGTCTGGTCGTCGCTCGCACCGCGTCCGGCGACATCGGCGTCATGCCCGGCCACCAGCCGCTGCTCAGCGTGCTGGAGTCGGGCCCGGTGACCATTCGTACGAGCGATGGTGGAACGGTCGTCGCCGCGGTGCACGGCGGTTTCATCTCGTTCGCGGACAACAAGCTGTCGCTGCTGGCGGAGATCGCCGAACTCGCGGACGAGATCGACGTCCAGCGGACCGAGCGTGAGCTGGAGCGCGCGAAGGCGGAGGGCGACGCGATCGCCGAGCGCCGGGCGGACGTCCGGCTGCGGGCGGCGGCGGTGCACTGACCCGAGCTGCGCGTCGTGTGATGACGTACTCAGCCGCGGCCGGCCCGGAGCAATCCGGTGCCGGTCGCGGCTGAGGCAGATGTGGGTGTTTTTTCCGTTTCATTACCTAGTGCTGAACGTAGTTCCACTACCTGGGAGACGAGGAGGTCGGTGCCGATGGTCCTCGCTCTGACTGTGTGCGGGATCGTGGTCGCGCTCGTGGTGGTGGGACTGTTCCTGTTCGGCCTGCGCCGCAGGCTCATCCAGCGTTCGGGCGGCACCTTCGACTGCTCGCTGCGCTGGGAGGTGCCGGAGAAACCCGACGAGGGCGGCAAGGGCTGGAGCTACGGCGTCGCCCGCTACAACGGCGACCGCATCGAGTGGTACCGCGTCTTCTCCTACGGCTTCCGCCCCCGCCGCACCCTGGAGCGGGACCGCATCGAGGTGGCCGGCCGCAGGCTGCCCGAGGGCGAGGAGGAGCTGGCGCTGCTCTCCGACGCGGTCGTCCTCGCCTGCGTCCACCGGGGCACGCGTCTCGAACTCGCCATGAGCGAAGACGCGCTGACCGGTTTTCTCGCGTGGCTTGAGGCAGCCCCGCCCGGTCAGCGGGTGAACGTGGC
Source organism: Streptomyces sp. NPDC047028 (assembly GCF_040644095.1). Taxonomy (NCBI): domain Bacteria; kingdom Bacillati; phylum Actinomycetota; class Actinomycetes; order Kitasatosporales; family Streptomycetaceae; genus Streptomyces; species Streptomyces sp. NPDC047028. The sequence continues at coordinate 70,829 of NZ_JBEYVS010000007.1, read as the reverse complement.
GTAGCCTCGTTCACCCGCTGGGTGGGGGTCCCCCCCCGGACGGAGTCTGGGGGAGCGTCAACGTCGCCTAGGTACTTATCCAGTTATTTCTTCTGGTTACTTCTCCGAACTGCCTTACGACAGCCCGCTGCTGAGCGCGCTCACCAGCTCACCGTCGCTGGTGTCGCCGCTGAACTCCCAGAAGAAGGCGCCGCCGAGGCCCTGGTTCTTGGCCCAGGCCATCTTCGACTTGATGGTCGACGGGGTGTCGTACGACCACCAGTTGCTGCCGCAGTGCGCATAGGCCGTGCCGGCGATGGTGCCGGTGACCGGGCAGCTGTTCTTCAGGACGTGGTAGTCCTCGATGCCGGCCTCGTAGGTGCCGGTGGCCGCGCCGGTCGCCGTGCCGCCCGGGGCGTCCTGGGTGACGCCGGTCCAGCCGCGGCCGTAGAAGCCGATACCGATGAGCAGCTTGTCCGCGGGCACGCCCTGCGCCTTGAACTTGGCCATGGCGTCGGCGGTGTCGAAGCCCTGGATCGGCATGCCGGAGTACGAGGTGAGCGGGGAGTGCGGGGCGGTCGGGCCCTTGGCGTCCCACGCGCCGAAGAAGTCGTACGTCATCACGTTGAACCAGTCGGCGTACTTCGAGGCGCCGGCGTAGTCGGAGGCGTCGATCTTGCCGCCGGCGGAGCCGTCCGCGGTGACGGCGGCGGTGACCAGCTCGCTGCCGAACTTGGCGCGCAGCGCGGACATCACGTTCTTGAAGGCGTCCGGGCCGCTGGTGTCACAGCTGAGACCGCAGGCGTTGGGGTACTCCCAGTCGATGTCGATGCCGTCGAAGACGTCGGACCAGCGCGGGTCGTGCACCAGGTCGTAGCAGGACTGGGCGAACGCGGCCGGGTTCTTGGCCGCCTCGCCGAAGCCGCCGGACCAGGTCCAGCCGCCGAAGGACCAGATCACCTTGAGGTTGGGGTACTTGGCCTTCAGCTCGCGCAGCTGGTTGAAGTTGCCGCGCAGCGGCTGGTCCCAGGTGTCGGCGACGCCGCTGACGGACTGGTCGGCGGTGAACGCCTTGTCGTAGTCGGCGTAGGAGTCGCCGATCGCGCACTTGCCGCCGGTCACGTTGCCGAAGGCGTAGTTGATGTGCGTGATCTTGGCGGCCGAGCCGGACGTCACCAGGTTCTTGACGTTGTAGTTGCGGGCGTAGATGCCCCAGTCGGTGAAGTAGCCGAGCTTGACCTTGTCACCGCCGCCGGTGGGCGGGGGAGTGGTGCCGCCGCCGGTGGTGTGCACGGCGACCGAGCCGCTGGCCGGGCCGGTCTGGTCGGCGGTGTCGCGGGCCTGCACGCTGTAGGAGTAGTCGGTGCCGGCGGTCAGCCCGCTGTCGGTGTACGAGGTCGTCGCCGTGGTGGCGATCTTCTTGCCGTCGCGCAGGACGTCGTAGTTCTTGACGCCCTTGTCGTCGGTGGCGGCGCCCCAGCTCAGCTTCACCGAGGTGTCGGTGATGTTCGAGGCGGTCGGAGTGCCCGGCGCGGAGGGGGCGTTGTCGCCGGGGACGGTCGTGCCGTCGCAGCTGTCGCCGTTGAGTTTGCAGCCCGACGGGTTGCCGGGGCCGCTGCCGTTGAAGCCGAAGGACACCGAGGCGCCGGGGGCGATGGTGCCGTTCCAGCCGACGTTCTTGGCGGTCCAGTGGTCACCGGAGTTGGTGACGGTGGCGTCCCAGGCCGAGGTGACCTTGGTGCCGGAGGGGAAGTCCCACTCCACGGTCCATGAACTGATGCTGGCCGAACCGGTGTTCTTGATGGTCCACTGGCCGCCGAAACCGGTCCCCCAGTCACTGGTCTTGGTGAAGGTGGCGGTGGCGTTGCTCGCGGCCTGGGCGGGGCTCGCGAGTCCGACCAGGCCGGCCACGGGGAGCAACAGGGACGCCAACCCTGCCGCGGCCTTGTGTCTGAAGCGCATGCTGCGCCTCCCTCGATAGTGGGGATGTCAGGGGCATGACTGAGCCTTCACGCCCACGGTGCCGCGAGAATAGAAAGGTCTGGACCACAGGTCAATAGGTCTGGACCACTCTGTCGCGGTGGGCCGTCCGTTTTCGGCTGGTCCCCAACTCCCGGGCTGCGAAGGGCCAGTTACCAGGTGACGGGCAGTTCCGCCAGGCTGAGGAAGACCGGATGCTCGCGAAACCGCAGCCCGGAGGATGCGCAGGCCAGCCGCAGGCCCGGCAGCCGGGCGAAGAGCGAGCCGAGGGCGAGCCTGACCTCCAGCCGGCCCAGCGGAGCACCCAGACAGAAGTGCGGTCCGTGGCCCCACAGCACATGGCCGGTGGCATCACGACGGAGGTCCAGCCGCTCGGGGTCGGGGAAGACGGCAGGATCGTGGTTGGCGGCGAGCAGGCTGATCATCACCGACTCGCCCTCCCGCACCAGGGTTTCACCGATCCGGACATCCTCGGTGGCCTGCCGTACGACGCCGTCCTGGACGATCGACCAGAACCGCATCGACTCCTCCGTGAACTCCGGCAGGAGCGCCCCGCCGTCGGCGAGGACCCGCGCACGCAGCCCGTCGTCGGTCAGCAGACTCAACGCGCTGAACGCGATCTGCGTGGCCGTCGACTCGTGCCCCGCGACCAGCAGCAGCTTGAGGATGCCCAGCAGTTCGGAGCGGTCGATTCCGCCGGTGCGCACATGGTTGACGACGAGCCGGCTGACCAGGTCGTCCCCCGGCGCCCGCTCCTTGGCGCGCGCGGTCTCGTCGAGGAAGGCCAGGATCCGGTGGTGGGCGGCCAGGGAGAGCGCCGGGTCGCCGTCCGCGAGCATGATCCGGGTCTGCTCCAGGAAGAACGCGGTGTCGTCGTCCGGGATCCCCAGCAGCCGGGCGATGACCAGCGCCGACACCGTGGCCGCGAAGTCCCCCACCAGATCGGCCGGTCGCGGACCGGACGCCAGCGCGTCGGCCACCTGGTCGGTCACCTCCTGGACCCGGGGCGCGAGCGCGCGCACCCGGCGCCCGGTGAACTCCGGTGCGACCGTCCTGCGCAGCCGGCCGTGTTCCGGATCGTCCATGCGCATGAAGCCGCTCGGCCGGTCGTCGACGGGCACCGGGAAGCGCACCGGAAAACCGGGCCGCGTCTCGTCGGCACTCAGCCGGGGGTCCTTGAGCGCGGCCTTCACCTCGTCGTAGCGGGTGATCAGCCAGACCAGCTGCGCCTCACCGGCGCCGGCCGGTAACCGCACCCGCGTGGGCGGGCCGTCACGCACCACCCCGAGGGCCGGCGGAGCCGACATCGGACATTTACGGGCCAGCGGCCAGTCGAGCAGGCTGGAGTGTCCACCGGGCATGATCCCTTCCCTTCCCGCACGTCAATTCCCGCGCCACCCGGCAGCCCCGGGCGGCGGGTGCCCCGACCGGACCACACAAGCAGCCGCCACTGACGCCCCGGTGACCGGCCACTGACCTGCGCCGCGTGCGGCGGCGACCCGGTTCCGGGCGAGGTCGACCCACCCTGCCGGCCCGGCCGCGCCCACCCTGCCGCCCCCACAGCGCGGGGCCGTACCCTGACCCGCGACGAGGAGGGCGGCCCATGACGGACACGGCCGAAACCGGTGCGGTGCTGGTCGTCGACGACGACGCGGCGATACGGCGCTCACTGGAACGCGGACTCAGACTGAGCGGCTTCGCCGTGCGCACCGCCGCCGACGGCCCCGCCGCGCTCACGGCGATCGAGGACGCACCGCCCGACGTCCTCGTCCTCGACGTGTCGATGCCCGGCATGAGCGGCATCGACGTCTGCACCTGGCTCCGCGCCCAGGGCCGGGACCTGCCCGTCCTCATGCTCTCCGCGCTGGACGAGACCGCCGACCGCATCGCCGGCCTCCAGGCGGGCGGCGACGACTACCTCGTCAAACCCTTCGCCCTCCAGGAACTGGTGCTGCGGCTGCACGCCCTGCTCCGCCGCCGGCCGCCGACGGGCGGCCGCGCGCTGCTGCGGGTCGCCGACCTCGTCATCGACCCGGCCGCCCGCACCGCCGAACGGGCCGGCACTCCGCTGGAGCTGACCCGCCGAGAGTTCGAACTGCTCCAGGTGCTCGCCCGCAACGCCGGACTCGTCCTCACCCGCGACCAGCTCCTGGAACGCGTCTGGGGCTACGACTTCGACGTCCGCACCGACGCCGTCGACACCTTCGTCAGCTATCTGCGCCGCAAACTGGAGGCCGACGGGCAGGCGCGGCTGATCCACACCGTGCGCGGCGTCGGCTTCGTCCTCCGCGCACCGCGCGACACCCGGGACCCGCGATGAGACTCTCCACCCGCATCGGCCTCGCCGTCGGCTGCACCGTGCCCCTGCTGGTCCTGGCCTCCGGCTGGCTGCTGCTGCACCTGGTCGCCCGGGACCTCCGCCAGACCGAGGACCAGCACCTGCGCCAGCGCGCGCTGGCCGTCGCCCCGGACGCCCGGGCGCTGCTGCGCGCCTCGGCGGGCGACCGGCCCAAGGCCGCCGACACCCGGCAGCGCCGGCTGTTCAGCGCCGCCCTCGACGTCGGCGTACGCGTCGTCGGACCGGACGGGGTGTTCAGCGGCGGTCCCCAGCCCGGCGTCTCGGTGCGCCTGCCCGTCGGGACCACCGGCCCGGTCACGCTCCGCGACGGCGCCCGCGGCTGGCGCGCCCTGGCCCGGCCGCTGCGGGGCGCGGGCGTCACCGGCACGCTGTGGGTCTTCTCGCCCGACACCGCCGACCGCACCCAGGTCCGGCTGGTCCGGCGGCGGGTGTTCCTCACCGCGCTCCTGGCCGCACCCCTGTCCGGCCTGCTCGCCTGGGGCGTCGCCACCGGCGCCGGTGCGCCCCTGCGCCGCCTCACCCGCCGCACCGCCGGTCTCGACCCGCGCACCAGCACGGCCCGGCTCCCCGAGGAGCGCACCGGCGTCCAGGAGGTCGACGAGCTGGCCGCCACCGTGCGCACCGCCCTCGCCCGCTACGACGAGCAGGCCGCCCGCACCGCCGAGGCACTCGACACCGCCCGGTCCTTCTCCTCCGCCGCCGCCCACGAACTGCGCACCCCGCTGATGAGCATGGGCACCAACCTCGACATCCTCACCGACCACCCCGGCCTGCCCGCCCCCGACCGCACCGAGGTCCTCGCCGACCTCAGGCGCGAGCACGCCCGGCTGCTCGGCCTGCTGGTCATGCTGCGCGAGCTGGGGCGGGGCGACCTCGTGGAGGCGGAGGCGTTCCGGGCCGTCGACCTCTCCGACGTGGCCGACGCGGCCGTCGCCGAGGCCCGCCGCCGCGCCCCGGACGCCGTACTCACCCTGGACGCGGCGCCCGGACTCACCGTGCACGGCTGGGAACCGGGCCTCAGGCTGCTGCTCGACAACCTGCTCGGCAACGCCCTCGCCCACGGCCGGGACTCCCGGGGCGCGGCCCGGATACGGGTGACCGTGCGATCCGGCGGTACCGGCCAGGTCGTGGCCACGGTGGACGACGCCGGTCCCGGCATACCGCCCGAGGCCCGCGCCCGGGTCTTCGAGCGGTTCCAGCGGGGCCCGGCGAGCGCCGGATCGGGCCTAGGACTCACCCTCGTCGCGCAGCAGGCGGCACTGCACCGGGGGAGCGTCACCGTGACGGACAACCCCGGCGGCACCGGGGCCCGCTTCGAGGTCCGGCTGCCGTCGGGCGGCGACGGGCCGCCCGGCCGTCCTCCCGGCCGACGGGACTGGCTGATCGGGACAGTCAGGGCGAACCGGTCACAGAGTTTCCCCAAAGACCGTCCGTAGCCTCCGTCGTGACGGACGGAGGAAACGGCCGTCCGCGTAACGAACGGAGACGCAGATGTACGGACGACGGGGAACCCGCACCCTGCTCGCGGGACTCGCCGTGACAGCCGTCCTGGCGGGTACGGCGGGTACGGCGGCCGCCGACGACGGCACACCCGCGGCCGCCCCGGCCGGGACCGGCGCCAAGGCGGGCGGCGCGAAGGGGAGCGGCGACGGGGCCCGGGCGCTGTGCAAGCGGGTGCCGAAGATCGACAAGCGGATCACCCGGGCCCTGAAGCGGCTCGACGCCGGTGCGGACCAGCGCGGTTCCGTGGCGCGGCTGCAGAAGCGCGTCGACAACGCCAAGAAGGCCGGCCACACGGAGATCGCGACCTACCTCCAGAACCGGCTGGACTTCCGCACCTCCCTGCGCACGACCCTCCAGCAGCGCCAGAAGGACCTGGCCTCCGTGCGGACCTGGTGCCAGGACAACAACGACGGCAAGGCGGCGGGCTGATGCCGGCAGGGTGGCGGACGGCCCGCGGGACGAGGGGCCGGACCGGGGTGTGCACGGCCGTCGGGGCCGCCGTACTCGTGGCGCTCGCCACGGGCTGCTCCCACCACGACGGCGCAGCCACCGGCACCGGCCCCGCCGCCACGGCGACCTCGCCCGCCCCCGCCGGCACACCGTCGGGCTACGCCGAGATGGAGAAGAAGGTGAACGCGGCCGAGTCCGCGGCGAACGCCGCCGACCGGGACGCGGCGAGCGACGGGAAGTGACGGCCGGTGCCGGGCGGGGTCAGCGTTCGCCGCCGGGCACCCACAGCACGTCCCCGACCTCGATGTTCGCCACCCGGGCCAGGATGAACAGCAGGTCCGAGAGGCGGTTGAGGTAGGTGGCCGTCAGGGGGTTCATGGTGTCGCCGTGGACCTCCAGGGCGGCCCAGGTGGAGCGCTCGGCGCGGCGTACGACCGTGCAGGCCTGGTGCAGCAGGGCCGCGCCGGGGGTGCCGCCGGGCAGGATGAAGGAGCGCAGCTTCTCCAGCCGCTCGTTGAAGCGGTCGCAGTCCGCCTCCAGCTTGTCGATGTAGAACTGCTCGACCCTCAGCGGCGGGTACTCAGGGTTCTCCACGACCGGCGTCGACAGGTCCGCGCCCACGTCGAACAGGTCGTTCTGCACGCGGGTGAGGACCGTGACGACGTCCGCCTCCAGGGCGCCCAGCGCGATGGCGGTGCCGAGGACCGCGTTCGCCTCGTTGGCGTCCGCGTAGGCGGAGATCCGGAGGTCGGTCTTGCCGACCCGGCTCATGTCACCGAGGTTGGTGGTGCCCTTGTCGCCGGTGCGGGTGTAGATACGCGTCAGATTGACCATGCGACCAGCGTAGTTACGCACCGGCCGTCCGGAAGACACGTGTGCCCACTGTCACGGACAGCGCGGCAAACGGAAGGCTGAGTCGCCATCACGGTGTCTTAGCGTCCGTCGACCGCAGCGACGTCACGCTCGACCTCCAACCGGTAGACGATCTCGGAGTTGAGAGACCTGCGGGAGGACCTGGCCTGAGCGACCAGCCACTCGTGCAGATCGGCGGGCAGACGGAGCGTGATGCGCTTCTCTTCATTCATGACCCGAGAATAATGTCTGGTGTCTGTTCGGGGGCCTTCCAGTAGTAGACTGACACCATGACGACACTGCGGAAGAGATCGGGGGATACTGGGCATGCCCGATATACCTACCGGCTTCGCGTGTCGTCGACCGTCAGGGCGGCCCTGCTTGCCGAGTGGGACCGCTGCCGCTGGATCTGGAACGAGGCCGTGGCCAAGTCGCGCCAGGTGCACGCTCACAACCGGGTCAACCCCGGCGACAAGCTGACGTGCGGCCCGGCACAACTCGACAAGATGCTCACCGAAGCCCGTGCCTTCACGCCCTGGCTCCGCGCTGGCGCGTCGGTGCCGCAGCAGCAGACCATCCGGGACTTCGCCACGTCTCGCTCCAGGGCACTGAAGGACATCGAGAAACGGCTTCCGCTGCGGCAGCGCGCGGGCATGCCCCAACACAAGAAGAAGCGCGAGGCGCTGCCCACGCTGAACTACACGCAGCGCGGGTTCCGGCTCAAGGACGGCCGCCTCCACCTCGCCGGCGGCATCAGCTTGACGGTGGTGTGGTCGCGTGACCTTCCCGCCAAGCCCTCCAGTGTGCGCGTGTACCAGGACGCGCTAGGGCACTGGTACGCCTCGTTCGTCGTCGCCACCGGGACCCAGCCGCTCCCCAAATCGGGCGCCGTGCTCGGCGTTGACTGGGGCGTGAAAGAGACCGCCACCACCACGTCCGATGCCCACGACCTTCCCCACCCACAGCACGGACGCAAAGCGCAGGCCAAGCTGACCCGGTACGACCGGATGATGGCCCGCCGCAAGCCGAAGAAGGGACAGGCCGCCTCGAAGGGCTATCGCGAGGCGAAGAAGTGGCGTGCCAAGGTGTACGCGAAGATCGCCAGGCAGCGGCAGGACGCCGCCCGCAAGTGGCCAAGCACGTGGTTCGCGACCACGACGCGATCGCCGTCGAGGACTTCCGGCCGAAGTTCCTCGCCAAGACCACCATGGCCCGCAAAGCCGCCGACGCGGCGATCGGCGCCACCAAGCAGGCCTTGATCGATATGGGCCGCAAGCATGGGCGGGACATCCGCCTGGTACATCCCGCGCACACCACCATGGACTGTGCGTCGTGCGGAGCGAGAACCAAGCACGCACTACCTCTCTCAGAACGTACCTACACCTGCACTACCTGCGGAGCCGTGTCCCCCAGAGACAAGAACTCCGCCCACGTGATGCTCGTCCGGGCTGGTCTCAACCCGGCCGGTGTCGAGGGCGTAAGCCCCCCGGGAGCGCTGCTCCCAGAGGCAGCCTGAGCCGGGAATCCCTTCCTCCAGGAGGGGAGGATGTCAAGAGAGGTGCTTCTCCTCGGCGCGGCGGTCGGTGCTCAACTACGCCGTGCGCGGCGCGTCCTGAGCCCGCGGCAGCCGGGTGCGGGTCACGGCGCACAGGACGTGACGGGTGTCTCACCCCCTGAGACCGTGACACGCGTTACTAACCGCTCACACAGTGGCGCCGGAGCGCTAGGGTCCGCCCGAGAAGCAGACTTGGAGCGCGTTCGAGGGAGTCGTCAGTGGCACGGAAGCTTGCCGTCATCGGGGCAGGGCTCATGGGTTCCGGCATCGCCCAGGTGTCCGCACAGGCGGGTTGGGACGTCGTCCTGCGGGACGTCACCGACGAGGCGCTGAAGCGTGGCACCGACGGCATCAAGGCCTCGTACGACAAGTTCGTCGGCAAGGGCAAGCTGGCGGCGGACGACGCCGAGGCCGCCCTCGGCCGCATCACCGCCACCACAGACCTGGACGCCGCCGCCGACGCGGACGTCGTCGTCGAGGCCGTCTTCGAGAAGCTGGAGGTCAAGCACGAGATCTTCCGCGCGCTCGACAAGATCGTGCGCCCGGACACCGTGCTCGCCTCCAACACCTCCGCCATCCCGATCACCAAGATCGCGGCGGCCACCGAGCGGCCCGAGCGGGTCGTCGGCGTCCACTTCTTCTCGCCGGTGCCGATGATGCAGCTCGTCGAGCTCGTCCGCGGCTACAAGACCACCGACGAAACCCTGGCCACCGCGCGGGAGTTCGCCGAGTCGGTCGGCAAGACCTGCATCGTCGTCAACCGCGACGTCGCCGGCTTCGTCACCACGCGCCTCATCTCCGCGCTGGTCGTCGAGGCCACCAAGCTCTACGAGTCCGGTGTCGCCACCGCCGAGGACATCGACCTCGCCTGCAAGCTGGGCTTCGGGCACGCCATGGGCCCGCTCGCCACGGCCGACCTGACCGGCGTGGACATCCTGCTGCACGCCACCGGCAACATCTACACGGAGTGCCAGGACGAGAAGTTCGCTCCGCCGGAGCTGATGCGCCGGATGGTTGACGCCGGTGACATCGGCCGCAAGAGCGGGCAGGGCTTCTACACGTACTGAACCGACGCCGTACTGCCGCACGCCCTGAGGTTGTCACTCCTGAGGGTGAATTCGGTATCGGTTCGCTTACAACCAGCAACGCTCCTGCCGTTCAGGCAGTCAGACGTTGCACAGCACCGTCACGGAGCACGCCACCGCACTCAACGGGGAGCGCTTATGTACATCAGGGGCGACCACGCCGAGCTGGTCGTCGGGGGCCGCCTCGACGTCCGCAGCGCGGCGGACGCCCGTACGGCCCTGCACACGGCCGTCGACCACGGGGCCGGCGACCTGGTGCTCGACCTGTCCGGACTGGACTCGTGGGACGCCACCGGCCTCGGGGTGATCATGGGTGCGCACCGGCGGGCCGGCCGCTGCGGACGCCGCCTGGTGCTGCGCGGCGTCCCGGCCCAGATGCAGCGCCTCCTGGTGGCGACCCGGCTGCACCGGATCCTCGCCATCGAGGGCGGCATCGGCGTGGAGTCACTGCCCCGGGTGTGACGGTCGGGGGCCTTCGGGGCTTCCCGGATGCGATGTCCCGGCCGTGACGGTGCGGTTCGCGCGGGGCCGGGGCGACGGGACGGAACCGGGCGCGGAGCGCCCAACCGCACGTCGGGGGCAATCCTCACCGGACCGTGACGTCCCGGACCGCGCGGCACCCCGCCCTGTCGGAGATACTGTGCGAAGGTTTAGGGTTCGGTCGCCCGCAGCCTCGTCACACCCTCACGCGGGCCCGGACCAGAAGCGACAGCGCGCGGTGTGCGAACAGGCCGGGAGGGGCCGCAACGGCAGGGCACACGACGCTTTTGGGGGCACGAACCCATGGACCCGATCAACCCGGGACCCGAGGACCACGGCCTGGCACCGAGCCGCCGTCCGCCCCGGGAGTCCCTCACCGCCGACTTCGGCCCGGGCGCACCCGCGCTCGCCCGTACCGTGCGACTCGTCTCCGGCGACTTCCTGCTGACCGTCAACCCCGTGGACGGCAGCGAGATAGAACCCTGCCCGCCGGGTGAACAGCCCGGCCGGCCCCGCAAGCTGACCGCGGCCGAGCGCGCCGAGCGCGAGCGCGCCGCCCGGCCCCCCGTACCGCCCGGCCCGGCCCAGCCCGCGCTGTCCCTCCTGGAACGCCAGGACGAACGCGAACGCCTGGTCCGCCTCCTCGCCCGCGGCCGCTCCGTCCGCCTCACCGGCCCCGCCGGCTCCGGCCGCACCGCCCTGCTCGACCTGGTCGCCGAGGACTGCCTCGACCTCGCCCCCGACGGCGTGGTCCGGCTCACCGGATTCCGCCGCACTACCGCCGAGCTGCTGCACGACCTCTGCCACGCCGTCCACGACGCCCCTCTGCACCGCCCCGGCCGGGACGAACTGCTCGGACTGGTCCGCGAGATCGGCGCGGTCGTCGTCGTGGACGACACCGAGATCGGCGGTGCCGCCCTCGACGAACTCCTCGACGCCACCCCCGAGTGCGCGTTTCTCTTCGGCGCCACCCCCGACGTGCCCGCGCCGTCCGCCGACGCCGAGGTCGAGGAGGTCTTCCTCACCGGTCTCGACCGGGCCGGCGGCGTGGAGATCCTGGAGCGGGCCGTCGGCCGCGTCCTCACCGAGGAGGAGGCCAACTGGGCCGGCGACCTGTGGTTCGAGTCCGAGGGCCTGCCCCTGCGCTTCGTCCAGGCCGGCGCGCTGCTCCGGCAGCGTGACCAGCTGCGCGCGAGCACCGGCGCGGTCGACGAGTACGGCGTCTTCGAGGACGTACGGCACCCGGACGGCTCCCACGCCGACGACGAGCCCCTGGAGCCGGCCGCGGACCAGGAGGTCCCGCTGCCCTCCCTCGGCGAGGCGGCGGCCCCCGCCCCGCTGCTGGCCTCCCGGCTCAGCGCCTCCGCGCGCGCCACCCTGCGGTTCGCCGTCGCCCTCGGCGGCGAGGTGCCGCACCAGGCGCACCTGCCCGCACTGGTCGGCGACACCCACGCGGACGCCGCGCTCGGCGAACTCGCGGGCTGCGGGCTGGTCTCCCCGGTGGGACCCCGCTACCGCCTCGCGGCGGGCGTGCAGACCCAGCTGGAGGCCGCGGGCTACGGCGACGACGCCCCCGCCCAGGCCCTCGCCGCCGCCCAGCACTACGCCTGGTGGACCGGCCACCCCTCGGTCACCCCCGAGCGGGTGTGCGCCGAGGCCGACGCGGTCCTCGCCGCGCTCGCGGTCGTCGTGCCCGACACCGCCCCGCCCGCCGAGGACGAGGAGAGCACGGCCGTACGACTGGCCCGCACGGCCGCCCCCGCGTTCGCCTCCGGACTCCACTGGGGTGCCTGGGAACGGGCGCTGCGATCCGGTACGGAGGCGTCCCGGCTGGCCGGGGAGGTACCGGAACAGGCCTACTTCCACCACGAGTTGGGTGTCCTCGCACTGTGCGGCGGCCAACTCGACCGGGCCCGCGCGGAACTGGAGTCCTCCATCGGGCTGCGCGGCGCCCTCTCCGACAAGCGGGGCACCGTCGCCGGCCGCCGTGCCCTCGCCCTGGTCGCCGACCGGGCGGGCGACACGCCGGGCCCCCTGGCGTTCCCGACCGCCGAGGAAGCCCCGGAAACGTCCCACGAGGATTCGCCCCTCCCGTCCCGGACCATCCCCGCGATCTACAACTCCGGCACCACCACCACCGCCGTCCGGCCCGGCGTCCCGTCCAGTTACGGCCCCCTGTACGCCGACCCGCTGATCGCCACGCAGCAGCTCCCCGCCCCGCAGAGCGGCGGCACCCTGCGCCGACTGGCCCGCCGCAACCTGGTCGCGGCCGGCTCCGGCGCCCTCCTCGCCGTGGTCCTCGGCACCGTCGTCACCCTGGGCATGACCTCCCACGACACGGACAACAACCCGGCCGACAAGGTCAACACCAACCCCACAGCAGCGGAGAACCCTCCCACGGGCGACCTGGACGCGGACCCGGGGGTGACGGCGGGCCCGCCCAAGGCGTCAGCCACTCCCACGAGTCCCGTCGGCGCGGCTTCGGCGTCGGACTCGGCCCGGCCGCCGGGCGACGACACACCGCCGGCCGCCCCCGGCACCCCGGGCTCGGGATCCAAGTCCCCCAAGCCCCGCACGTCCGGCACCACGCAGGGCGGCACAAGCGGGGGCACGACGAGCGGTGGCACCGACGGCGGCACCACGGGCGGTTCCAGCGGCACCGGCGGCGGCACCGGCACCTCCGGCGGCAGCAGCGACGGCGGCACGGGGAGCTCGGGCGGCGACGGGGGCGGTCCCGGTGGTGACTCCGGCACTCCGAGCGGAACACCGAGCGGTACTCCGAGCGACTCGGCGTCGCCCAGCGCGAGCGCGAGCACCACGGCCAGCCGATCAGCCTCCAGCGCCCCGGCGGCCGCCAGCAGCTCCGCAGTCGCCCCGACCGACTCCGACCCGGTGTTGTAGCGACACGCGACCGATCTCGCCCCGCCCCCCGTCTCCGCCGCGACGGCGATCGACCACAACGGCGGAATCCGGCGGTGCCGGACGGCCAGGGGGCGGGTTCGGCGCCGCCGGTCGCCGCCGTACGGGCTGAGCGCCGTCGCGGCGGAGAGGGGTGGGCCGGGCGGGAGAGTGGCCGGAATTGGGGTGGGGAGGGGTGTTCGGCGTGGCCGGGGTCGGGCGCAGGGGCCGTTCATCGGTCGATGCCGTGTCCGGCGCTGCGGCCACCCCGGTGCTGCGGCCGCCCCGGCGTAGCAGGGTCAGAACAGGCGGAGTTTGTCGTCTTCGATGCCTCGGAGGGCGTCGTAGTCGAGGATCGCGCAGTTGATGCCGCGGTCGGTGGCGAGGACGCGGGCCTGGGGCTTGATCTCCTGGGCTGCGAAGACGCCGCGGACCGGCGCGAGGTGGGGGTCGCGGTTCAGCAGGTCCAGGTAGCGGGTGAGTTGCTCGACGCCGTCGATCTCGCCGCGCCGCTTGATCTCGACCGCGACCGTCCCGCCGTCGGCGTCCCGGCACAGGATGTCCACCGGCCCGATCGCGGTCATGTACTCCCGGCGGATCAGCGTGTACCCGTCGCCCAGCGTCTCGATGCGGTCGGCGAGCAGTTCCTGGAGGTGCGCCTCCACGCCGTCCTTGATCAGCCCCGGATCCACGCCGAGTTCGTGCGAGGAGTCGTGCAGGATCTCCTCCATCGTGATGATCAGTTTCTCGCCCGCCTTGTTGACGACCGTCCACACCCCCTGCTCCGCGCCGTCCCCCTCCTTCAGCGTGCAGGGCGGCGACATCCAGTTGAGGGGCTTGTAGGCCCGGTCGTCGGCGTGGATGGAGACGCTGCCGTCCGCCTTGACCAGGATCAGGCGGGGAGCCGAGGGCAGGTGGGCGGTGAGCCGGCCGGCGTAGTCCACCGAGCACCGGGCGATGACGAGACGCATGGTCGGCAACGCTACTCGAACCACGGGAGTGCTCGCGATTCGCCCTCCGGCCACCCGCCCCGTACCGCACCGCGGTTCCCGAACGTCATCCCTTTTATCCCTGGAAACTCTTGTTCATCCTTGGCCGATTGTGGGTGCAACCCGACCATTCCATATACGCATTCTGCTGGTGTGGTCACCTACGGTTGCCTACCGTAGGAACGGGAGGTCGCGGTGCGTGTACTGAGCGTGTTCGGCATACCGAACTCCCCTTATCTGTCCGGCAACCCCTGCCCGTCGGGGGTGCGAGAGGAGAACCCATGTCGCTCGACGTCTCACCGGCCCTACTCGAACAGGCCGAGCGAGGCGAGGTCGACGACGCAGCGTTCGTCGACTGCGTCCGGACCTCCCTGCCTTACGCATGGGAGATGATCAGCTCCCTGGTGGCCCGGCTGAAGGTCGACGGCGGTCCGTTCGCCGACAACCAGACGCCGCCGCCGGACGAGCAGGCACGCGGTCAGCTGCTGCGTGCGCTCGCGAGTGACGCCATACGCGGCGCGCTGCAGCGGCACTTCGGAGTGCGGCTGGCCTTCCAGAACTGCCACCGGGTGGCCGTGTTCCCGCAGGACCCCTCGGTGGACGTGACGCTGGCCCGCTTCACCTCGGCGCGCAACCAGTTGCTGAACCAGTCGCCGGAGCTACGGGACTGCTGACGCTCGGCCCCGGTTCCGCCACAGTGAGCCGATGGCTTGCCGCTCCTCGGGGGAGGTGCATCACACGCGGGGCGGCAAGCACCCCTGGCGAGGCCCGCACGGGCCCGCACGGGCCCGGCCCGCAGGTCGTGTTCAGCCCAGGTGCGGCAGGACCTCTACGCCCAGGCGTCGTACGTTCTCCTCCGTCGCGGCCAGGTCGCCCGAGCCCTCGACCAGCAGCGCGAATCGGGAGATGCCGGTGCGCTCGGAGGTCGCCGCGAGCCGGTCGGCGCACAGCCGCGGAGTGCCCACCGGGTGCAGCCCGCAGAGCAGTTCGGTGTAGGCGTGCGGATCGCGCATCGAACGCCTCCGGCCGTCCACCGTCACATGCGCGTCCAGCCCCTGTTTCAGCCAACCCGGCATCGCCTTCAGCAACGTCTCCGCCGCGTCGGTACGCCGGTCCGCGATCTGGCAGACCCCCGCCGAGACATGGGCCGCACCCGCGATCTCATCGGCGGACCGGCCGGCCGCCCGCGCCGAGCGCCGCCACAGGGCGACCATCTCGGCCTTCTCCTCGTCCCCGACATGCATCCCCAGCAGCATCGGCAGCCCGCGCTCGGCGGCCAGCCGTACGCTCGCCGGCGAGGTGCAGGCGACGACGACCTCCGGCCCGGGAGCCTCCGCCAGGGACTCCGACGGACGGGGCACCACGGGCACCTCGCGGAAGGCGAACCGCTCGCCCGCCGCCGACACCGACGGCTCCCGCAGCCAGCGCACCAGCAGATCGAGTGATTCCGGGAAGCCGCGCTCGTACGCCTCCAGGCCCGCGCCGAACACCTCCAGGTCCACCCACGGGCCGCCCCGCCCCACGCCCAGCGTGAACCGGCCGCCGCTCGTCAGGTGCAGCAGCGCGGCCTGTTCGCCGAGCGCCACCGGGTGGGCGGTCGGCAGCACGCTGACCGCCGTGCCGACCCGGACGCGGCGGGTGCGGCCGAGCAGTAACGCGGCCAGGGTGACCGCGGACGGACATGTGCCGTACGGCACGAAGTGGTGCTCGGCCAGCCATACTGTGTCCAGCCCGGCCTCCTCGGAGACCTCGGCCGCACGGACCGCCCGGTGCAGCGCCTCCCCGGGACCCTGGCCCGGGAACTGGGCCGCCAGCACAAAACTTCCTACGCGCATCGCTCTTCCTGCTTCCTCGGCTCCGACCCGGAGCTCCCCCACCCGGCATAACCGTCTGACACGTGCCCAGGACACGGCCTGGCGGAGTAATTTGCCGATTGTCTGCAGAATGGGGCGTCGGGGAGGGGGACTTGTACCGCTTGGTGTGTACGCGTACCCCTCGGAGCGCCGCGTAGGCTGGAGACGGCCCGTGCTTCCTGTATAGCCCCGAGAGGTGTCCCGTGTCCCCGCGTCGCAATCGACCGAAGGCAGCCGGAGCGTCCGGCCGGAGCGCCGAGGACGAGGGCAGCGGCCGGTACGGTGGCTGGCAGACCACGGAGAGCTGGCAGGGCGAGGAGTGGAGCGTGCGCCAGGTCGCGGGCGCGAGCGCGCAGGGCAAGACCTATCGCTGCCCGGGCTGCGACCAGGTGATCCCGTCAGGCGTCCCGCACGTGGTCGCCTGGCCGGAACACGCGGGCGTCGACGACCGCCGGCACTGGCACAAGGCCTGCTGGAACGCGAAGGACCGCCGCACCACGCGGGTGCAGCGGTCCCGTAACGCGCCGAGGTTCTGAAGGGCCCGGCGACTAGACGTCCCGGCTCTGCAGCAGCGCGAAGGCGCCGCCGAACGCCACGGCCGTGATGACCAGGATGATCCACAGCGGGTCCCAGCCGGACGGCCCGGAGTCGCTGAGCGCGCTGCCGTAGAAGGTGCCGAGCTGGGTGGGGATCGAGTACTCCAGCAGGAACTGGCGCACCTTGTCCAGCGAGGACGCGAACATGAACAGCGCGATCACCAGCGGGGCCAGCACCACGCCGATCATGATGGTGATGGCGCCGGCCGAGTGCCGGATCATCGAGCCGACGAGCAGCGAGAGCAGCCCGAGCAGCGCGATGTAGAGGCTGACGCCGACCGTGCCCTTCAGCCACTCGCCGCCGGACGGGCTGCGCGCGCCGGCCTGGCCGTCCAGCAGGGCGGTCTGCATCATCGCCACGAGGGTGGAGGCGACCAGCGTCACCACGAACGCGACGACGAAGAACACGATGGCCTTGGCGGCGAGCACCCGGCCCCGGCTCGGGCACGCGGTCATCGTCGTCCGGATCATTCCGGTGCCGTACTCGGACGCCGTGGTGAGCACGCCGAGCGTGATGACGCAGATGCTGCCGAGCAGCAGGCCGAAGAAGCCCAGGGTCAGTGGGTTCTCGCCGTTCATGTCGCCGGAGCTGCTGACCGCGAGTCCGGCCATCAGGCCGATGCCGAGGACCAGGACGACGAACACGCCGAGCGTCCACATCGTCGACCGCACCGACTTGATCTTCGTCCACTCGGAGACCAGCGCGTGCCCGAGGTGGGTGCGCACGACCGGGATCGGCGAGGTGTATCCGGGGTACGTCCCGCCGGGCGCCGCCTGCCAGTCGGGCGCGGCGGCCGGGGCCTGCGGCATCGGGGGCTGATGGGTGCTCATCGGGCGTCCTCGGACTCGGTCGGTTCGGCGGAAGAGGCGGCGGGGGCGGCTGAGGCGGCGGGGCCCTCTGCGGGGGGTGCGGCGGGTGCGACGGCGGGCTGGGCCGGGGCGGCGGGGGCCGTCGTCGCGGCCGGGGCCGCCTTCTGAGGCGCCGACGGGGCCACCGGGGCGGCCGCGGGCGGCTGCGGCGCCGAACCGGGCGCCTGCGGGGCCGCGTACGGGTTCGGTGCCCCGGCGGGGGCGGTGCCCGGGGCGCCGTAGGAGTTCGGGACCGGGGCCGCGGGCTGAGCGCCGTACGCACCCCCGGGCGGGCCCTGCATCGCGAACGGCTGGCCGCCCTGCTGGGGCGGCGGCGGGGCGTACCAGCCGGGCTGTCCCTGGCCGGGGACCGGCATGGGCGGCTGCGCGCCGGGCGGCAGCGGCTGCTGGAGGCCGGCCCGCTGGTCGATGGTCGAGCGGTAGTCGACGGCGCCCTGCGTCATCCGCATGTACGCCTCCTCCAGCGAGGCCTGGTGCGGGGACAGCTCCCACAGCCGTACGCCGGACTCGTGCGCGAGGTCGCTGATGCGGGGGAGCGGCAGCCCGGTGACCCGGAGCCCGCCGTCCTGCTCGGGCAGCACGTGCCCGCCGGCCTCGGTCAGCGTGGAGGTGAGCTTCTCGCGCAGTTGCGGCTCGCCGTCGGGCGTGCGGACGCGCGCGAAGTCGGCGGAGTTGGCCGAGATGAAGTCGGTGACGCTCATGTCGGCGAGCAGCTGGCCGCGCCCGATGACGATGAGATGGTCGGCGGTCAGAGCCATCTCGCTCATCAGGTGGGAGGAGACGAAGACCGTACGGCCCTCCGCCGCCAGTGCCTTCATCAGGTTGCGCACCCAGAGGATGCCCTCGGGGTCGAGGCCGTTGACCGGCTCGTCGAAGAGCAGCACCTGGGGGTCGCCGAGCAGCGCGGCGGCGATGCCGAGGCGCTGTCCCATGCCGAGCGAGAAGCCCTTGGAGCGCTTTCTCGCCACCTCCTGCAGGCCGACCACGCCGAGCACCTCGTCCACCCGCCGGGCCGGGATGCCGGACAGCTGGGCGAGGCTGAGCAGGTGGTTGCGCGCGGCCCGGCCGCCGTGCACGGCCTTGGCGTCGAGCAGGGCACCGACCTGGCGGGGGGCGTTGGGCAGCTTGCGGTACGGGTAGCCGCCGATCGTCACGCTGCCGGACGTCGGGTTGTCCAGCCCGAGGATCATCCGCATGGTGGTCGACTTGCCCGAGCCGTTGGGGCCGAGGAAGCCGGTCACGGCGCCGGGACGCACCTGGAAGGAAAGGTTGTACACGGCGGTCTTGTCGCCGTATCGCTTGGTCAGGCCGACAGCCTCGATCATGCTCCGCACCCATCGAAAGGTTCAGGACAGCGGGGCACACGCCCCCGTAAGGGTTAGGAGGATATCGGGGCGCTGACGGTTCCGCCCAAAAGAAAGTAAAGCCAGAGCATCACGGAGTGTCAGCGGCCGGGCTCACTGGGCGTCGCGGTGCCGCAGCAGGAGGTACCCGCCGGCGACCGCCGCGACCACCCAGAGCAGCATGATGCCGAGCCCGCCCCAGGGGCCGTAGGGCGTGCTGTCGTCGATGCGCGGGACGACCCGCATGATCCGGCTGCCGGCCTGGTCCGGCAGGTACTGGCCGACCTTCTTCGTCGCGGAGACGTTGCCGAGGATGTTGGAGATCAGGAAGAAGAACGGCATCAGGATGCCGAGCGACAGCATCGGTGAGCGCAGCATCGTGGCGACGCCCATCGAGAACACCGCGATCAGCGTCATGTACAGCCCGCCGCCGAAGACCGCGCGCAGCACCCCCGGGTCGCCGAGGTGGGCCCGGTGGGTGCCGAGCATGGCCTGGCCGAGGAAGAACGTGGCGAAGCTGGTGGCCATGCCGACGACCAGCACCAGGGCGGCGGCCACCGCGAGCTTGCTGAACAGGAACGTGCCGCGCCTGGGCACGGCGGCCAGGGAGGTGCGGATCATGCCGGTGCTGTACTCGTTCGACACCACCAGCACCCCGAAGACGATCATCGCGAGCTGCCCGAGCGTCATGCCGGCGAAACTGATGAACGTCGGGTCGAAGGAGAGCCGCTCGTTCTCGGGCATCGAGTCGAACTGGTGGTTGGACAGCGCGGAGATGAGCATCCCGAGCGCGACGGTGACGACCACCGCGAGCCCCAGTGTCCACACCGTGGACGCCACGGACCGGATCTTGGTCCACTCCGAGCGGATGACCTGGAGGACCACCATGGTCTACGCCCCCTTCCAGTCGGCGCCCCAGTCCCGTGGGACGGGAGCGGTCCCGGTGTGCGCGTGGTACTCCACCGACTCCGCCGTCAGCCGCATGAACGCCTCCTCCAGCGAAGCCTGCTGCGGGCTCAGTTCGTGCAGCACGATCCCGTGCCGGGCCGCCAGCTCGCCGATCCGCTCGGCCTCCTTGCCGCCCTCCACCTCCAGCGCGCCGCCGCCCGCCTCGACGACGGTGATCCCCTCCTCGTGCAGCACGTCGAGCAGCCGCTCGCGCTGCGGGCTGCGCACCCGGGCGTACGACCGTGAGTTCTGCCGGATGAACTCCGCCATGGAGGTGTCGGCGAGCAGCCTGCCCTGGCCGATGACGACCAGGTGGTCGGCGGTCAGCGCCATCTCGCTCATCAGATGGCTGGAGACGAACACCGTCCGCCCCTGCGCGGCCAGCGATTTCATCAGGTTCCGGATCCAGTGGATGCCTTCGGGGTCGAGGCCGTTGACCGGCTCGTCGAACATCAGGATCCGCGGGTCGCCCAGCAGCGCGGCGGCGATCCCGAGCCGCTGCCCCATGCCCAGCGAGAACCCCTTGGCCTTCTTCCGGGCCACCGCGGTCAGACCGACCGTGTCCAGCACCTCGTCCACCCGGCGCCGGGGGATGCCGTTGCTCTGCGCGAGGCACAGCAGGTGGTTGAAGGCACTGCGGCCACCGTGCACCCCCTTCGCCTCCAGCAGGGCCCCGATGTACGTCAGCGGGTCCCGCAGCTCCTCGTAGTGCCGGCCGTCGATCCGCACGTCCCCGGCCGTCGGCCGGTCCAGCCCCAGGATCATCCGCATCGTCGTGGACTTCCCGGCCCCGTTGGGCCCGAGGAACCCCGTCACGATCCCCGGCCGCACAGCGAAACTCAGCCCGTCGACCGCCACCTTCTCGCCATACCGCTTACTCAGCCCCACCAGCTCGATCATGCGGCCACGCTAAAACGCAGAAAAGCCCCCTGCCACTGGAGAACAGGGGGACTGTATCGATGCTCAGGTTCAAAGCACCCCGAGGGGAAACGCGCCCCGAAAGGGGCGCGGGGCTGTATCGATATGCGGCTCCGCCGCGCGGGCGCGACCAGCATCGCTGACTTGGAAGCACCGCGGACCGGATGCGCCCCAAAGGGGCGCGGGGAACTGCGCGACCAGCCACAGCGGACCGGCAGCTCCCCGCGAACCGAACCCCTCGGTTACCGGGACTGCTGGGCCGGAACACCCCGGGAAACCGGCTCGTCCTCGACCGGCGAGCCGGCGGCAGCCACAGCCGCCCCGGTCAGCGTCGCCAGCATCTCCCGCACATTCGTCAGCTGCGCGTTGATCGAGTCGCGCCGGTTGGTCAGCGCGGCCAGCTCCCGCTCTGATTCCGAGCGGATCCGGTCGGCCTTGGCGTTCGCGTCGGCCACGATGTCCTCGGCCTGACGCTGAGCCGTCTCCACCGTCTGACGGGCGCGGCGCTCGGCGTCCGTGCGCAGCTTCTCCGCCTCCAGGCGCAGCTGCTCCGCCCGGTGCTCGATCTCCGCGAGCCGCTTCTCGGCCTTCTGCTGACGCGAGGCCAGGTCGCGCTCGGACTGCTCGCGGCGCTTGGCCAGGTTCGTCTCGAAGTCGGCGGCGGCCTGCGCGGCCTTGGCGCGGGTCTCCTCGAAGAGGGCGTCCGCCTCCTCGCGCTTGGACTGCGCGTCCTTCTGCGCCTCGGAGCGCAGCTGGGCCGCCTCGCCCTTGGCCTTCTCGACGATCCGGACGCCCTCGTCCTCGGCCTTGGCCTTGCGCTCCGCGGCGAACGACTCCGCGTCGTTGCGCACCTGCTGGGCCGACGACTCGGCGAGCTCACGGTGCTGCTCCGCCGCGCGCCGGGCCTCCTCGCGCAGGTCCTTGGCCTCTTCCTCGGCCAGGCGCAGGATCTTCTCGACCCGCGCGCCGAGACCCGCGTACGACGGCTCGGCGTCGGTGACCTGGGCCTGGGCGTTCTGCGTTTCGAGGTGGAGCTCCTCGATGCGCTTCTCCAGAGCGGTGATGCGGGCGAGAGCGCTGTCACGGTCGGAGACGAGCTTGGAGATACGTTCGTCCACCTGAGCGCGGTCGTACCCACGCCGCACAAGCTCGAAGCCGTAGGGGGAAGTGTCGCTCATGGGATTCCTGTCGAATGAGACCGGTGAGGTGATAGGTGGAATCCTAGGGGCCGAAGCGGTGTGTCATCGAGCGGATACGTGTTTGATCTGGAGAATGACACCTCTTTTGAGTGGCTGACGGTCGGAGGGCTTGCCAAGACGACCCGGGCAAAGCCCCCAGAACACACCGGAACGAACCCCGAGGGCTAGCCCTCTGACGACTTGCCACCCGATCGAGGGGGCCCGACGGTCGCGCCCGCCTTGACCCCGCCGTCCTTGCCCGGGGCCGGGGCCTCCAGGGACCCCAACGCCTCCAGGACGTCCTGGACACGGGAGATCTCGGCGTTGATGTCCTCGCGCCGGCGCACCAGCGTCTCCAGCTCGCGCTTGCCCTCCTCGACCGTGGCCCGGGCCTCGCGGATCGCCTCGGCCCTCAGCTCCTCGGCCTCCCGGACCAGCGTGGCCTTCTTCTGCTCGGCCTCCTTCAGCAGACCCTCCGCCTTCTTCACGGCGGCGATGCGCACCTTGCCGGCCTCGGAGTTGGCCTCCGACAGCAGCTCCTTGGCCTTCGCCTGCGCCTTGGCCAGCTGCTCCTCGGACGCCTTGATCAGCGCGTCGCAGCGGTCGCCGGTGGACTTCATCGTCTCGGCGGCCTCGCGGCGGGCCCGCTCGTGCAGCTCCTCGATCTCGGAGGTGATGCGGTCGCGCAGTTCCTCCGCGCGCTCCCTTATGGCCGTCGCGTCCCGGCGGGCGCCGACCAGCAGCTCGTCCGCGTCCGTACGGGCCTTCTCCACCCGGGAGTTGCCCTCGACCGTCGCCTCCGACACGATCCGCTCGGCCTCGCTGCGGGCCGCGCCGACCATCGTGTCGGCCTGCGACTCGGCGTCCGCGGTGGTCTTCAGCGCCTGCTTCTGCGCCTCGGTGAGCAGCTTGTCCGCCTCGGCGGCCGTCTCGTTGATGAGCGTGTCGACCTGCTCGGCCGCCTCCGAACGCCTCTTGTTGGCGTCCTTGCGGGCCTCGTCCAGGGTCCGCTCGGCCTCCTGGCGCGCGGTGCCCACCAGCCGTTCGGCCTCCGCCTCCGCGTCCGTTCGCAGGCGCTCGGCATCGGAGCGCAGCCGCTCCGCGTGCTGCTGCGCGGACCCGACCGTCTCGGCGGCCTCCGCGCGCAGCCGCTCCGCGTCGCCGCTCGCGTCCGCCAGCAACTGCTCGGCCGCCGCGACCGACTCGGCCCGCACCCGGTCCGCCTCGGCGAGGGTCTCGGTGCGCACCCGCTCGGCCTCGGTCAGGGCCTCCGTGCGCACCCGGTCGGCCTCCGTGACGGTCTCCGACTGGAGCCGCTCGGCCTCCGTGAGCGCCTCGGTGCGCACCCGGTCGGCCTCCGCGGCCGTCTCGGTGCCCAGCCGCTCGGCCTCGCTGCGGGCCTCCGTGATGAGGGTGTCCGCCTGCGTCGCCGCGTCCGACCGGATGCGGTTGGCGTCCTCGCGGGCGTCCGCCCGGGTGCGGGACGCCGCCTGCTCGGCCTCGGCGAGCGCGTCGGACGCCTCCGTACGCACCCGCTGGGAGTACTCCGACGACTCGGCGCGCAGCCGCTCGGACTCGGCGATCGCGTCCGCCGTCGTCCGCTCCGCGAGCGCCTTCGCCGCCTCGGTCTCCTCGTGCGCCTCGCGCCGCAGCCGCGAGGCGTCCTCGCTCGCCCGCTCCCGCTCGGCGTAGGCGTCGGCGCGGACCCGGTCCGCCTCCTCCTCGGCCTCCCGCCGGGTACGGTCCGCCGCGTGCTCGGCGGCCGAGCGCAGCCCGGCGATCTCCTCCTGCGCCTGCTCGTGCAGCCCGGACACGGAGTCCCGTACCTGCTGGGCGTGCTGTTCGGCGGCGGACACCATCTCGCCGGCCCGCCGGTCGGCCTCCTCGACCAGCCGGGTCGCCTCGGCCTGCGCCTCCTCCACGCGCCTGCGCGCGGAGGCCAGCAGCTCCTCGCTCTGCTCGCGGGCCCGCCGGCGCTCCTCGCCGGCCTCCTCGCGGGCGGCACCGAGGAGCTCCTCGGCCTCGCGGCGGCGCCGTACGGCCTCCTCCTGCGCGGCGGCCAGCGTCTCGGACGCCTCCGTGCCCAGCCGCTCCGCGGCGGCCTGAGCCTCGGCGCGGACCCGGTCGGCGCTGTCCTGGGCCTCCGTCTTCAGCCGCTCCGCCTCGGCGGCGGCCTCCGAACGCAGCCGTACGGCCACGTTCTCGCCCTCGGCCCGCGAGACCGACGCGTCGGCGGCGGCCTCGGTGCGCAGCCGCTCGGCCTCGGCCTCGGCCTGCTGCTGGAGCGTACGGATCCGCTCGGCGGCCTCGGTGCGCAGCCGCTCGGCCTCCTCGCCGGCCTCCCGCCGGATCCGGGACGCCTCCTCGCGGGCCTCCGTGAGGGCCTGCTCGGCGGACGCCAGGCGCTCCTCGACGTCCGTGTGCAGCCGGGTCAGCTCCTCGGCGGCCTCCGCCCGGCGCGCCTCGACGGCCCGCTCGGTCTCCTCGCGCAGCTCGCGCGCGGCCCGCTCGGCGTCCGCCGTCAGCGTCTCGGACTGCTCGGCGGCCTCGGCGCGCAGCCGCTCGGCCTCCTTGCGGGTGCGCTCCAGGGTCTCCTCAGCCTGCCGGCGCAACGCGGTCGCCCGCTCGATGGCCTCGGTGCGGACCTTCTCGCTGTCCGCCGTCGCGGTCTGCCGCAGCTCGTCGGCGTCCGCCTTGGCCTTGGCGAGCAGCTCCTCCGCGGAGCCGGCCGCCTCCTCGATCTGCGCCACCGCCTCCCGGCGGGCCTCGGCGCGGATCGACTCGCCCTCGGCGACGGCGTCGGCGCGCAGCTGCTCGGCCTCGCCGCGCAGCCGGCGCGCCTCCTCCTGGAGTTCGACCGTCTTGGCGCGGTACTCCTTGGTGTCGTCCTTCGCCGCGCCCTTGAGCTCCTCGGCGATGTCGTGCGCCTCGGCGCGCAGCCGGTCCGCCTCGGCCTCGGCCTCGGTACGGATCCGCTCGGCCTCCTCGGCGGCGGCCTTCGTGGTCTTCTTCGCGTCCTCGGCGGCCTTGTTGAGGACGTCCTCGGCGGTCTTCGCCGCCTTCGACAGTTGGGTGGCCGCTTCCTCGGCGGTGATGCCGCGGGCCTTCTCGGCGGCCTCGGTGACGATCTTCTCGGCCTCGGCGCGGGCGTCGGCGACCAGCTGCTCGGCGTCCGCCTTGGTGGCCTCCGCCTCCTTGGTGGCCTCGCCGACCAGCCGCGCGACCTGCTCCTTGGCGGTACGCGTCCGGGTCTCGTTGGCGGCCTCGGCGCTCGACAGCGCCTTCCCCGCGGCCTCCTCGGCCTCCTTGACCAGCTTCTCCGCCTCGGCCTGCGCCTTGCGCAGCGCCTCGTCGGCGTCCGCCATGCGCTGCTCGGCGGCCCGGCTCAGCTCGCCGGCCTGCCGGCGGGCCGCGTCCGACTCGCCGGCCGCGTCGTTACGCAGTTGCTCGGCGTGGTCGGTGGCCTCCTGCGCCTGGGTCGAGGCGGCGTTCAGCAGCCGCTCGGAATCCGTGCGGGCCCGGCGAAGGAGCTGCTCGGCCTCCGCGCGGGCCGCCTCGGAGTCGCTCTGCAGCCGCTCGCGGGCCTCCCGGGTCAGCCGCTCGGCCTCCGCGCGGGCGGCGGCCAGCGCCTGCTCCGCCTCGGCACGGGACTCCTCCAGCAGCCGGCGGGCCTGCTGCTCGGAACGCGAGCGCACCTGCTCGGCCCACGTCACGTTCTCGTTGACGTGCGACTCGACGGTCTGGCGGCGCTCGGCCAGCTCCTGGTCGAGCTGCTGGCGCCGGGTCACCGCCTCCTGGTGCAGCTCCGCCTGGAGCCGGGCCGCCTGCTCGGCGTGCTCCTGGAGGATGCGCTGGGTCTGCGCGCGGGCCTGGCTCAGCTCCCGCTCGGCGTCCTGACGCAGCTGGTCGGCCTGCATTTGGGCGTTGCGCAGCAACTGCTCGGCCTGGTAGCCGATGTCACCGCCGTCGTAGGCGGGCCGGGTCATGAGGGTGCGGCGCGCCTCGTGCAGCTTGGCGCGCAGCACCTCGACCTGGTAGCCGAGGTCATCGGCGTGCTGGATCGCCTTCTCCCGCTCGGTCCTCAGCCGCTTCATCTCGGCCTCGAACCGAGAGAGGTGGTCGACGTCAGCCGCCGGCTCTCGCTCCTGGCTCTCGTAGCCCCGCACTGCGCGGTCCCATCCGTCCCCTGGTCAGCTTCTCCAACGAGCTCCGTCCATCGGCCGAACGGTGCCCCCGGGGAAATGGTGTCAGATCAACGGCGGAGCACGGGCTGCCGCCCCGACGCTCGTCCCCCGAAACCCGGACCCCGGCCTGGTCCCGCCGCCACGACGACAGGACGCGGTCGCCCCGGTTCAGGGACGACCGCCCCCAACCCTACCGGCCCCTATGTACGAGGGTCAGTGCTCAGGCGACTCAACCGGGGCCGAAGTGACCAGTTCTGTCAGCACACCATGGCAGTCCTTGGGGTGCAGGAAGGTGATCCGCGACCCCATGGAGCCGATCCGTGGCTCCTCGTAGAGCACCCGGACACCCTTCTCACGGATGCCGGCGGCGTCCTGGTCGACGTCCGCGGTGCCGAAGGCGATGTGGTGGACGCCCTCCCCGTTCTTCGCGAGCCACTTGCCGACCGCGGAGTCCTCGCGGGTCGGTTCCAGCAGCTGGAGGTAGGAGGCGCCGCCGTCGGACGTCTCGTTGATCTTGAGCATGGCCTCGCGCACGCCCTGTTCCTCGTTGATCTCGGTGTGGAACACCTCGAAGCCGTACGTGGCCTTGTAGAACTCGACGGTCGCGTCGAGGTCGTGACAGGCGATCCCGATGTGGTCGATTCGCGTCAGCATGGAATCAGTGGAGCGCTCCGGAGGTGGTTACGCAACGTGCGCGCGATCACACCCGCGTGCCGGTGACGGCACGGAGTGCCACTCAGTACATTCGATGTAAACCCTCGTTCACTCCTCGGCCGGGCAGGCCGGTAAGGGGATCGCAGCTCATGTCTTCTGGAACTCCCGGTACGACCAGCTCGGTGATCGTCGCGGGCGCGCGCACGCCCATGGGCCGCTTGCTCGGCTCCCTCAAGTCCTTCTCCGGAGCCGACCTCGGCGGCTTCGCGATCAAGGCCGCCCTCGACCGTGCGGGGATCGGCGGCGACCAGGTGCAGTACGTGATCATGGGCCAGGTCCTCCAGGCCGGCGCCGGCCAGATCCCGGCCCGCCAGGCGGCGGTCAAGGCCGGCATCCCGATGAACGTCCCGGCGCTCACCATCAACAAGGTGTGCCTCTCCGGCCTCGACGCCATCGCGCTCGCCGACCAGCTGATCCGCGCCGGCGAGTTCGACATCGTCGTCGCCGGCGGCCAGGAGTCCATGACCAACGCCCCGCATCTGCTCCCGAAGTCCCGCGAGGGCTTCAAGTACGGCGCGGTCGAGATGCTCGACGCGATGGCCCACGACGGCCTCACCGACTCCTTCGAGGGCATCGCCATGGGCGAGTCCACGGAGAAGCACAACACCCGCCTCGGCATCCAGCGCCCCGAGCAGGACGAGATCGCCGCCCTGTCCCACCAGCGGGCCGCCGCCGCGCAGAAGAACGGCATCTTCGAGGCCGAGATCACCCCGGTCGAGATCCCGCAGCGCAAGGGCGAGCCCGTCCTGTTCAGCAAGGACGAGGGCATCCGCGGCGACACCACGGCAGAGTCCCTCGGCAAGCTGCGCCCGGCCTTCACCAAGGACGGCACGATCACCGCGGGCACCTCCTCGCAGATCTCCGACGGCGCCGCCGCCGTCGTCGTGATGAGCAAGGCCAAGGCGGAGGAGCTGGGCCTGACCTGGCTCGCCGAGATCGGCGCCCACGGCAACGTGGCCGGCCCGGACAACAGCCTGCAGTCCCAGCCGTCCAACGCCATCCGGCACGCGCTGAAGAAGGACGGCCTGGAGGTCTCCGACCTCGACCTGATCGAGATCAACGAGGCGTTCGCCGCGGTCGCCGTCCAGTCAATGAAGGACCTGGGCGTGTCCACGGAAAAGGTGAACGTCAACGGCGGTGCCATCGCCCTGGGCCACCCGATCGGCATGTCCGGCGCGCGGCTCGTGCTCCACTTGGCACTGGAGCTGAAGCGGCGCGGCGGCGGGGTCGGCGCGGCCGCGCTGTGCGGCGGCGGCGGCCAGGGCGACGCCCTGATCGTCCGGGTCCCGAAGGCCTGAGCTGCTCTCTCGTACGACGCTGAAGTGAACGGAGCTGTGTGATGCAGGACGTCTCCTCTCTGGTGGCCCAGGCCAGGGACGGCAGGCCGCGGGCCGTGGCCCGGCTGATCTCCCTGGTGGAGGGGGCGTCCCCGCAGCTCAGGGAGGTCATGGCGGCGCTGGCACCGCTCACGGGCAACGCCTACGTGGTCGGTCTGACCGGCTCGCCGGGCGTCGGCAAGTCGACGTCGACCTCCGCGCTCGTCACGGCGTACCGCAAGCAGGGCAAGCGGGTCGGCGTCCTGGCCGTCGACCCGTCCTCGCCCTTCTCCGGCGGCGCCCTGCTCGGCGACCGGGTCCGGATGTCCGACCACGCCTCCGACCCCGGGGTCTACATCCGCTCGATGGCGACCCGGGGCCACCTCGGCGGCCTCGCCTGGGCCGCCCCGCAGGCGATCCGCGTCCTCGACGCGGCGGGCTGCGACGTGATCCTGGTCGAGACGGTCGGCGTCGGCCAGTCCGAGGTGGAGATCGCCTCCCAGGCCGACACCGCCGTCGTCCTCCTCGCCCCGGGCATGGGCGACGGCATCCAGGCCGCGAAGGCCGGCATCCTGGAGATCGGCGACGTGTACGTCGTCAACAAGGCCGACCGGGACGGCGCGGACGCCACGGCCCGCGAACTCAACCACATGCTCGGCCTGGGCGAGGCCCGCGGCCCCGGCGACTGGCGCCCCCCGATCGTCAAGACGGTCGCCGCCCGCGCCGAGGGCGTCGACGAGGTGGTCGAGGCCCTCGAAAAGCACAGAGCCTGGATGGAAGAACGAGGCGTACTGGCGGAACGCCGCCTCTCCCGCGCCTCCCGCGAGGTCGAGACGATCGCCGTCACCGCCTTGCGCGAACGCATCGGCGACCTCCACGGCGACCGCCACCTCGGCACCCTCGCCGAACGCATCGTCGCCGGCGAACTGGACCCGTACCGCGCGGCGGACGAACTGGTCGCGGGCCTGACGGAAAGCTGACGGGGGCTGGGCGGCCCCCGGGGCCTGGCGAGGCCGCCGGCCTGAGGGCGGCTGGCAGACGGGCTCGTGCGCCGGGCGGCTGGTCGACCCCGGTCGCGGGCCTGACGAAGGCTGACCGGGGCTGGGCGGCCCCCCTTGGCCTGGCGAGGTCGCGGGCCTGACGGGGCCGGCTGACCGGGCTCGTGCACCCGGCGGCTGCTCAACCCCCGTCGCGGCCTGGCGGATGGCCGACCGGGCTTGCGTACCCCGGGGCTGGGCAACTCCGGGGTCGGCCCGGTACCTTGATCCGCATGTTCCTCTCCCAGGCGTAGAGCGCACACCCCGCGCCCGCGTACGCGGCCGACGCATCGCTGTCGGCCGGCGCGGCGCCTCGGTGTCCCCTCTCCGTGCCTCCCGTGAGGAACCCCGGCCATGTCCGCGCCCACCGCGCAGCGCTCCGTCCTGCCCCCGCGGCCCTCGTACGCCGCCGTCCTGCGCGTCCCGCACGCGCGCCGCGCCTTCACGGCCGCCCTGACCGCCCGCCTCTCCTACGGCACGGTCTCCCTCGCCCTGCTGCTGTCCGTGACCCGGGCCACCGGCTCGTACGCCGTCTCCGGGACCGTCCTGTCCCTCTTCGGCGCCGCGTCGGTCCTCCTGATGCCCGTACGGGCGTCCCTGATCGACCGGCACGGCCCGCGCCGCGCCCTGCCGCCGATGGCGACCCTCTACGGCGCCCTGCTGTGCCTCCTGGCCGCCCTGACCTGGCGGCCGGGCGCACCGGCCGCCCTCCTCGCCACGGCCGCGGCCCTGGCGGGCGCCTTTACGCCCCCGATGGGCCCGACCATGCGCGCCCTGTGGAGCGAACTCGTCCATGACCGGGCCCTGTTGCAGCGCGCCTACAGCCTCGACGGCGTGGCCGAGGAACTGCTGTACGTCTCCGGTCCGGCCCTGATCGGCGTCCTGGCCGGCCTCGCCCCACCCGCCTGTGGCCTCCTCCTCAGCGCCCTGCTGATCGTCGCCGGAGCGTGTGCCTTCGTCACGTCACCGGTGATGCCCGGTCCGCGCCCCGCCCAGGCCCCGCACAAGCGGTCCGTCCGCCCCTCCGGCATCCCCGGCCTCCTCGCGCCGGTCGCGGTCGCCGGGGGCGTAGGACTGGCCCTGAGCGGCCTCGACCTCCTGGTGATGGCCTTCACGGCCCAACACGCGTACGACACCGCCCTCGTGCCCTGGATCCTGGGCGCCCTCTCGGCGGGCAGCGCGGTGGGCGGCCTGCTCAACGGAGCGCTGCCCTGGCGCATGCCCGCCCGCACCCGCCTGTGCTGCTTCGCCGCGGCCCTCGGCCTGGTCATCGCCACGACCGCACTCGCCCCCGACCTGTGGACCCTCACCGCCGCCATGACCCTCGCCGGCGCCTTCATCGCCCCGGCCCTCACCACGGCCTACCTCCTCGCCGACGAACTCGCCCCCACCGACGCCCGCACCCGCGCCGGCGCCTGGGTCAACGCGGCCGTCAACGCGGGCAGCTCCACCGGCGCCCTCCTGACCGGCCTCCTGATCGGCGCCGTACCCCTCGGCATCTGCTTCCTGCTGTCGGGCGGGGTGGCCGTGGGGACGGCCCTCGTGGCGGGGCCTCGGCGACGCCGGTACGCCGATCGCTCCTGAGCCGCTCACCCGGACCGGCACGGGCGGCGACCGAGGGCGGCGGTCCCCGGTCGCCGCCTCGATCCGGCGGGCGGGCGGACGGCCGGTCGGCGCCTCGCGCGGTCTAGGGTGACCGAATGGACGTGGGGGCGGTCATGGTCGCGATCACCGGTGTGGCGGGGACCCTCGGGGCCGCGTTGCTCACCCAGCGGGGCGCCGACCGGGCCAAGAAGCGGGAGCTGGAGATGGCCCACGCCATCCAGGAAGCCCGCGAGAATCGTGAGCTGCGCCGCAGTTGCTACACACAACTGCATCGGGAGGCGAGGCAGTTCGCCACGGCACTGAGCCGGCACCTGTACCTCCTGCGGGACGGCAGGCTCGGGCGGGAGGACGTAGCGGCGTTGGAGGCGACCAAGGACGCCTACCGTGACCGGTGGTCCGAGGCTCTGATGATCGCCCCCGATGCGGTGATCGTTCCGGCGCACGACCTGAACGACGCGCTGACCGGGGTCTACGGACAGGTCAAGCGCCTGGAACAGGGAAACCCCCGCCCGGGCGAGACCCCGCAGTCGGCGGCTGAGGCGCAGCACGCGCTCTGGGCCCTGACAGGCGTCGCGAGGGAGGCGATGCGTCGCGATCTGGGCGTCACCGCCCATGCCGGCGAGGAGGCCCCCTGTGGCACACAGCCGGTTTCCTCCGACCATCCCACCGCGGTGACCAGGGATTTCGCCGAATAGCCCACGAGGCGCTCAGCGTCGCCGCGCGCGCCGCAGGTGGAGGCGGACTGCTCTCGTGGCGACCGGGCCGAGTTCGTCCAGGGCGGCTACCAGGGCGCCCAGTTGTTCCAGGGCGTCCAGGGCCGCGTGGGCGCCGGGTTCGTCGACGCCCTCGTAGAGTTCGATGCCGACGAAGGACGCGGCGACCGCGCGGGCCAGGCCGGCCGGATCGGCGAACCCGTCGAGCGGGGTGGTCGTCAGGACGCGGCGCAGGACGTCTTCGATCTCGGTGATCCACAGGTCGAGGCCCGCCGCGGCGGCGGGGCCCAGTGCGGCGTGGGTCTGGGCGCCGGCCAGCAGCTGGCCGAGCAGCGCCACGTGGCCGCCGGCCCGCTCCTGCTCGTGTATCTCGCGGCCGACGGCGAGGAGTTCGGTGAGGGAGGCCACCGTGGCGAGCCGGTCCCGGTAGCGGGAGACGGCCTGCTCGGCGCCGTAGCGGCAGGCGGCGGCGAGGAGTTCGTCGACCGAGCCGAAGTGGTAGAAGACCAGCGCCTGGTTGACCCCGGCCGCCGCCGCGACCGTACGCCCGGAGGTCTTGGCGATCCCCTGCTCGGTGAGGACCCGCAGCGCCCCCTCCAGCAGCTTGGTCTTGGTCTCCTGGGACTTCGCCGTCTCCGGGCTCATAAGCGCCTCTCCGCGGGCGTCGTCGGCGGTCGCACGGTCATCCGGACTCCTCCAGGGTGCGCAGGACGCGGGGGGCGCAGGCGCGGGTGACGGGGGAGCGGTCGCAGCGGCGGGCGGCCGGGGTGGAGTCCAGCGGACTCTTGCACAGGGCGACGCAGACGGCGGCCAGGAGCAGCAGCGGACACAGGTACGCCACGGCGGGGGCCAGGGTGCCGAACGCGTTCAGAGAGGTCTCCGCGGTCCGCGCGGACTCCAGGCCGAGTGCGGTCAGGCAGCCGGTCAGCACCAGCGCGCGGACCGCCAGTTCAGTCAGCCAGTTGGCCAGGGCCCGTTCCGGGGTGATGCCGCGCTCCAGCCACAGCCGCAGCCGGTCGAAGGACCAGGCGGTCGCCCAGACCGTCAGCGGCCGGAGCAGCAGGCGGTCGGCGAGGGCGCCGAACGCTCCCCAGCGGGGACGGTAGTCGAAGCCGGTGAGGAAGCGGACGCCGTGCGCGTCCGGGACGTAGCGCCAGTAGCCGCTGCCCTCGGCGATCGGGGACAGCGGGTGCGCGGAGGTGAAACGCAGGGCGGAGGTGCGGGTGCCGTCGGGGCGTTCCCTCTCGCCGGCCGCGACCCCGGTGCCGGCGACGGTGAGGAAGGGGAGCACCCGGGCGACGTAGCGGAAGCGCCGCGGTTCGCCCTCCGCGCGCGGGAGGTAGTCGATCTCCCTGATGCGCAGGTCCCAGCGCTGGTGCCGGGCGGGTTCCTGGGTGCGTTCCCACAGGTCGTCCAGGTCCGCGCGGATGTGCGTCTCTATGTAGAGACCCATGGCGACCCCCCACGTCAGGTGGATGTTTGAGCGAACGCTCAAACCCTCTGGAGCTGACGGTACACCGTGGTTGAGCGACTGCTCAAACAGCAAGGGGCGGAAAACCCCGGCCCGTTGGGGCCGGGGTTCGCTCGCCGGGGTCACCCGTCGAGGTCCGCTCGCCGTGGGGCGGGCGGGGCCGTTCACTGCGCCAGGTGCCGCTCCACCGTCGCCACCTTGGAGGTGAGTCCGTCGGTGACGCCGGGCCGGATGTCGGCCTTGAGGACGAGGGAGACGCGGGGCGCGCGCTCCTCCACGGCGGCCACGGCGCGCTTGACGACGTCCATGACCTCGTCCCAGTCGCCCTCGATGGAGGTGAACATCGCGTCGGTGCGGTGGGGGAGGCCTGAATCGCGGACCACGCGGACGGCGTCGGCGACGTACTCGCCCACGTCCTCGCCGACGCCGAGCGGCGTCACGGAGAAGGCGACGATCATGCGCTCACGACCCCTTCCTCACGGGCCCGGGCGGCGACGGCTGCGTTGACTGCGTTCTCGGCCTCGCGGCGCAGCTTGCGCTCGGCGAAGAAGCCGCCGGTCGGCAGGACGGAGAGGACGAAGTACAGGGCCGCGGTCTTCAGGCTCCACTTGGCGCGGTTCCAGGCGTCCGCCCAGAAGACGACGTAGAGGACGAACAGCACACCGTGGATCATGCCCATCACGGGCACCGCGTTGAAGTCCGTGGTCCGCTTCAGCACCGAGCAGACGAGCAGCACGAGGAAGGACACGGCCTCGGGGGCCGAGACCAGGCGGAGGCGGCGGAGGGCGGTGGCGGTCTTGATGTCCACGGGTCACCTTCGGGTGGGAGAGTCGCTGGGGGCGCGGTCGCTTCGTGATCCGCTGTGGCGCGCTTCGTGATCCGCTTTGTGAACGGAAGCACAAAGGTTCGCCCATTGTGGCAAACGGTGCCGTTAGGGGTGCGCTCAGGGTCCGTCTCCACCCTCCGGCCCTGTTCTCTCCACCCACCGGGCCGCTACTTTCGCAGCGTGGCGATGTTCCGACTTCAAGGCAGCAAGGTGCTGGCCGTCGACATGACCGGGGACGCCGTGAAGGCGAAGAACGGCTCCATGGTCGCGTACGACGGCGAGATGGCCTTCAAGAAACTGAGCGGCGGCGGCGAGGGCCTGCGGGGGATGGTGACCCGGCGGCTCACCGGCGAGCAGATGACGGTGATGGAGGTGAAAGGGCGTGGGACCTGCTGGTTCGCGGACCGCGCCTCGGAGATCAACCTGGTCGGACTCCAGGGAGACAAGCTCTACGTCGAGTCGAGCAACCTGCTCGCGACCGACGCGGGGCTGAGAACGGGGACGACCTTCACCGGCCTGCGCGGCGCCTCGCAGGGCAACGGGCTGTTCACGACGACCGTCGAGGGACACGGGCAGGCGGCGATCATGTCGGACGGGCCGGCGGTGGTGCTGCGCGTCAGCCCGCAGTACCCGCTGATCGTCGACCCGGGCGCGTACATCGCCCACCAGGGGAACGTACGGCAGTCCTTCCAGTCCGGTGTGACGTTCCGCACGTTCTTCGGGGAGGGCGGCGGCGAGGCCTTCCAGATCCGCTTCGAGGGCGACGGTCTGGTCTACGTACAGCCGAGCGAGCGGAACACGATCGCGGGGGACGTGTGAGATGAGCCTGAGGGAGATCAACTCCAAGATGGTCGAGGCGACCGTCATGCCCGGGCAGCGGCTGTTCAGCCAGCGCGGGGCGATGCTCGCCTACAAGGGGGACGTGTCCTTCACGCCCAACATGCAGGGCGGCCAGGGCGGCATGATGTCCATGATCGGGCGCCGGGTGGCCGGCGAGGCGACCCCGCTGATGTCCGTCGAGGGCAGCGGCACCGTCTTCTTCGGGCACGGCGGCCACCACGTCCACGTCATCCACCTCACCGGCGACACCCTCTACGTGGAGGCCGACCGGCTGCTCGCCTTCGAGGGCACGCTCCGGCAGGGCACGATGTTCATGGGCTCCCAGGGCGGGGTCATGGGCATGGTCCGCGGACAGGTCACCGGCCAGGGCCTGTTCACCACCACCCTCCAGGGGCAGGGCGCCGTGGCCGTGATGGCGCACGGCGGCGTCTTCGAGGTCCCGATCACCCCGCAGCGCCCGGTGCACGTGGACCCGCAGGCGTACGTCGCCCACCACGGCGACGTGCGCAACAAGCTGTCCACCGCCCTCGGCTGGCGCGACATGGTCGGCCGCGGCTCCGGCGAGGCGTTCCAGCTGGAGCTGAGCGGCAGCGGCACGGTGTACGTCCAGGCCTCGGAGGAAAAGCTGTGAGCGCGTACGGAACCCCCGGCGGCCCGGCCGTCCACGACCCGATGACGCTGCCCGTCGACGACAACGTGAACAAGTACACGTTCTGCGTGGAGCTCAAGAGCGGGCAGTGGTTCCTGCAGAAGGGGAAGATGATCGCCTACTACGGGGCGATCGAGTTCAACGGCGTCGGGCACGGCCGACTCGACCGACTTGTCCGTACGTCGTTCCATTCGCCACTGCACGCGAGCGACTGGGTGGTGGCCGAGGGCTCGGGCAAGATGCTGCTGGCCGACCGGGCCTTCGATGTCAATTCCTACGACCTCGACGACGGGAACTTGACCATTCGCGCGGGCAACCTGCTCGCTTTTCAGCCAACTCTCGCACTGAAACAATCGATCGTGCCGGGTTTCCTGACGCTCATCGGAACCGGAAAGTTCGTGGCCGCGTCTAACGGGCCGGTGGTGTTCATGGAGCCGCCGATCCGGGTGGACCCGCAGGCGCTGGTCGGCTGGGCCGACTGCCCCTCTCCCTGTCATCACTACGACCACGGGTATCTGACCGGCGTCATGGGCGGTCTACGTGCGATGACGGGCCTGGGCGGGGTCTCCGGGGAGGAGCACCAGTTCGAGTTCGTGGGTGCCGGGACGGTGCTCCTGCAGTCGTCCGAGGCGCTCATGGCGGAGCCGGCGACGGGGGCGGTTCCGGCGGAGCCGGGGGTGCCCGGAGGTGGCGTTCCGGCGTCGGGTGGACACGGTCCGCAATCGTCGGGTGCACCGCGTCTTCCCGGACAGCTGGGGGACCTCCAGCGTCGCTTCGGACTGTGAGCGGTAGTCTGCGGAGTGTGACGTCGAACGCGTGCGCACAGTCACACCACCCGAAGTAGTTCGTCATTCAACTTCTTAGGTAGACTTCATTCATGGAGACCGAGACGGCCACGCGCTGGCTGACCGATGCGGAGCAGTGCGCCTGGCGCACCCACCTGGAGGTCAACAGGCTGTTGACGTATCAACTCGAAAAGGATCTGCAGCCCTTCGGGCTGACGATGAACGACTACGAGATCCTCGTGAACCTTTCCGAGTCCGACGACGTACGGATGCGGATGAGTGACCTCGCGTCCGCCACCCTCCAGTCCAAGAGCCGGCTCTCGCACCAGATCACGCGGATGGAGAACGCGAACCTGGTGCGCCGCGAGAACTGCGAGTCCGACCGGCGGGGGCTGTACGCCGTGCTGACCGAGCACGGCATGGAGACGATGCGGAAGGTGGCGCCGCACCACGTGGCGTCCGTGCGCCGGCACTTCATCGACCTGCTGTCGGCGGAGACCCTCAGGGAGCTGGACAAGGGCCTCAAACCGATCGCCGAACACCTCAGGGGGCAGCGGGGACGCCCCTGAGCCCTGCCGACGGCCGCGCGTGCCTCGGGGGCCCCGGCCTCCGAGGTCCCGGCCGTCGGGGCCTCAACCTCCCGACGCGAGCGCCATCCCCAGGGGGGTGCGTTCGTACAGCACCTGGTGGCCGTAGCGGCGCGCGGTCAGCAGGCCCGCGTCGCGCAGGGTCGTGAGGTGGGACGAGACCGAGGACGGGGCCAGACCGAGCCGGTGGGCCAGGGCAGTAGTGGTCGCCGGTTCGGCCAGCGCGGTCAGCACGGCGGCCCGGCCCCGCCCCATCAGCCGTACGAGCGCCTGCGGGGCCCGGTCCGCCGGGTTCGTCCACAGACCGGCGATACCTCGGGCCGGATAGACCAGGGTCGGCTGCCAGGGCGGGTCGAAGCCGCTGATCACGTCCGGCCACACGAAGACGCTCGGCATCAGGACCAGCCCCTGGCCGTTCAGGTGCCGCTCGTAGTCACCCCGCGACTCCATGGTCAGCGTGCTCTCCCGCCAGCCCAGCCGTCCGTGCAGCTCCGGGAGCAGCCCGCCCAGGCCCACCTCCGCCAGCCGTCGCGAGTGGAAGGCCACATCGGCCTCCAGCAGGGCCCGCAGCCGCGGCCAGTCCGGCTCGATCAGCACCCGCCAGACCTCCTCCACCGCGTCCGCCAGCTCCGCCACCATCCGCACCGGATCCGCCATCCACGCGCGCGCGTACGGCGAGTCGAAGGCCCCCGGCGTGCAGGCGAGCGAACGGGCTGTGTCCTCGCGGGCCGCCACCGGATCGGCCCGCCGTACGGCCGCGATCTCCTCCTCGAACGTCGCCGCAGGCCCCAGCGGCGGCGGACCGAGCCAGTCCGGCGAATGCCCGCGCCGGGGCATCAGCAGCCACAGCGGAGTCAGGTCGAGACCGGCCGCCGCCGTACGCATCCGGCGCAGCCAGGGCGCGTGGTAGCCGTGCCGGTCCGGCCGCTTCAGCGTGCGCACCGCGTCCTGCGTCTCCCACAGCGGCGACACGGCGAACCGGCAGCGCAGGAAGTCGTCCTCCCCGAAGTGCAGATACGACGGCATCCCCACTCCCTCGACCGCCGGCACGAGCATCCCGAGCCGAAGATTCGGCCACAGTCGAAACTCTACGCCGCGCCCCCCGGGCCCATGCACGCTGCCGGACATGTCCGCACCGCCCAAGGCGACGTCCGAGCCCTCCGCCGGCTACGCCCGCGTCCTCGCCGTCCCCGAGTTCCGGGCCGTCTTCGCCGCGCACGTCCTGTCCATGCTCGGGCTGATCGTCAGCGAGATCGCGCTCTCCGTCCTCGTCTACGACCTCACCGGCTCGCCCCTGCTCAGCGCCCTCACCTTCGCCCTCGGCTTCCTGCCGTACGTCGTCGGCGGCACCCTCCTCGCCTCCGTCGCCGACCGCCTCCCCGCCCGCCGGGTGCTCGTGACCTGCGACCTGGTGTGCGCCGCCTGTGTGGCGCTGATGGTCGCCCCCGGCGCCGGCATCGGACTGCTGCTCGCCCTGCGCTGCTGCCTCGCCGTCGTCTCCCCGGTGTTCTCGGGCACCCGTATGGCCACCCTCGCCGACGTCCTCGGCGACGGCGACCTGTTCGTGCTCGGCCGCTCCCTGCTGCGCATCGTCGCGCAGAGCGCCCTCCTCGTCGGCTACGGCCTCGGCGGCCTGCTGCTCACCGTCGTCACCCCGCGCCACGCCCTGCTGATCACCGTCGGCACCTTCCTCGCCTCGGCCGCGATGCTGCGCCTCGGCACCAGGAGCAGGCCCGCCCGCGCCCGCCGGCCGGGAGAGCCCCGGCCGGGCACCCGCACGCTCTTCGCCGACCGGCGCGTCCGCGTGCTGCTCCTGCTGTTCTGGGTGCCCGCGATGTTCTCCGTCGTCCCCGAGGCGCTGGCCGCCCCCTACTCCGACGCGCTCGGCACCGGCTCCACCGGACTCGGCCTGCTGATGTGCGCCCTGCCGGTCGGCACCGTGGCCGGCGAGCTGTTCGCCGGGGCCCGGCTGCGGACCGCCGCCCGCGAGCGGATCGCGCTGCCCCTGGTCTGCCTGACCCTGCTGCCCTACCTCGGCTACGCCCTGCGTCCCGGCCTCGCTCTCTCCCTGCTGCTCCTGGCGCTGTCCGGGGCGGGGTCGGCGTACACGCTGGGTCTGGACCAGTGGTTCGTCCGGTCCGTGCCCGAGGAGCTGCGGGGGCGGGCCATGACCGTGCTCAGCGCGGGCCTGATGACCCTCCAGGGCGTGGGCATGGCACTGGCCGGGGTCGCGGCCGAGCTGATCGGCGTGCGCGGGGCCGTCGTGGGCGCCGGGGCGCTGGGCACACTGTGCTGCGCGGGGCTGGCGCTGGCGTGCCGGGCGACGGAGGGCGGAGGCATGGCGGTGCAGGATGACCGGGGGCAGCCCGAAGCGGTCGCCGGGTGAGCGGAGCCGGAAGCGGCCGCCGGGTGACCGAAAGCCGAGACAGGGCTGACCGGCATATGACCGGCCGGTAGGGTCTGCTGACGTGCCGAAGCCTCTCAGCCTCCCCTTCGACCCCATCGCCCGCGCCGACGACCTCTGGAAGCAGCGCTGGGGAAACGTGCCGTCGATGGCCGCGATCACCTCGATCATGCGGGCCCAGCAGATCCTGCTCTCCGAGGTCGACGCGGTGGTCAAGCCGTACGGACTGACGTTCGCGCGCTACGAGGCGCTCGTCCTGCTCACCTTCTCCAAGGCCGGCGAGCTGCCGATGTCCAAGATCGGTGAGCGGCTCATGGTGCATCCCACCTCCGTGACGAACACGGTGGACCGGCTGGTGCGCTCGGGCCTGGTCGCCAAGCGGCCCAACCCCAACGACGGGCGGGGCACGCTCGCCGTCATCACCGACAAGGGCCGCGAGGTGGTCGACGCGGCCACCGGCGACCTGATGGCGATGGACTTCGGGCTGGGGGCGTACGACGCGGAGGAGTGCCACGAGATCTTCGCGCTGCTGCGGCCGCTGCGGGTCGCCGCGCACGACTTCGACGAGGACTGAACCGGCCGCGCGGCCGAGCCCCGCCCCGGGGCAAGATCTCCCGGAACGGGCGGTTACGCTCGACGTCATGAAGAAGAGCGTGCTGACCCGCTACCGCGTCATGGCCTACGTCACCGGCGTGCTGCTGGTCCTGCTGACCCTGGGCGTCATCGCCAAGTACGGGCTTCAGATCGACGGGGCGGAGAAGTTCACCACCTTCGTCGGCATCGCCCACGGCTGGCTGTACGTCGTGTACCTGATCTTCGCCTTCGACCTGGGCTCCAAGGCGAAGTGGCCGGTCGGCAAGCAGATCTGGGTGCTGCTCGCGGGCACCGTCCCGACCGCCGCCTTCTTCGTCGAGCGGAAGGTCAGCCGGGAGCTGGAGGCGAAGATCGCCGAGCCGGCTCCGGTGGCCGCTGAGGCGTAGGTCTCACCGCCGTACGGCATCGTACGGCGGTCTGCCATCGACATTTACTAGGACGTCCAAGTAAATTCGAGGGTATGGACGCTCACGCCATCGAGGAAGGCCGCCGACGCTGGCAGGCCCGCTACGACGCCGCCCGCAAGCGCGACGCAGACTTCACCACGCTCTCCGGCGATCCCGTGGAGCCGGTGTACGGGCCCCGGCCGGGGGACACGTACGAGGGATTCGAGCGGATCGGCTGGCCCGGGGAGTACCCGTTCACGCGCGGGCTCCATCCGACCGGCTACCGCGGGCGGACGTGGACGATCCGCCAGTTCGCCGGGTTCGGCAACGCCGAGCAGACCAACGAGCGGTACAAGATGATCCTGGCCGCCGGCGGCGGCGGCCTGTCCGTGGCCTTCGACATGCCGACGCTGATGGGCCGCGACTCCGACGACCCGCGCTCGCTCGGCGAGGTCGGGCACTGCGGCGTGGCCATCGACTCGGCCGCCGACATGGAGGTCCTGTTCAAGGACATCCCGCTCGGGGACGTGACGACCTCCATGACGATCAGCGGGCCCGCCGTGCCCGTGTTCTGCATGTACCTGGTCGCCGCCGAGCGCCAGGGCGTGGACCCCGCGGTGCTCAACGGCACCCTGCAGACGGACATCTTCAAGGAGTACATCGCCCAGAAGGAGTGGCTGTTCCAGCCGGAGCCCCATCTGCGGCTGATCGGCGACCTGATGGAGCACTGCGCGGCCGGCATCCCCGCCTACAAGCCGCTGTCGGTCTCCGGCTACCACATCCGCGAGGCCGGGGCGACGGCCGCGCAGGAGCTGGCGTACACCCTCGCCGACGGGTTCGGGTACGTGGAGCTCGGGCTCTCGCGCGGCCTGGACGTGGACGTGTTCGCACCCGGGCTCAGCTTCTTCTTCGACGCGCACCTCGACTTCTTCGAGGAGATCGCCAAGTTCCGTGCCGCGCGCCGGATCTGGGCGCGCTGGATGCGGGACGTGTACGGCGCGAAGAGCGACAAGGCGCAGTGGCTGCGGTTCCACACGCAGACCGCGGGTGTGTCGCTGACCGCGCAGCAGCCGTACAACAACGTGGTGCGTACGGCGGTGGAGGCGCTGTCCGCCGTGCTCGGCGGGACCAACTCGCTGCACACCAACGCCCTGGACGAGACGCTGGCGCTGCCGAGCGAGCAGGCGGCGGAGATCGCGCTGCGTACGCAGCAGGTGCTGATGGAGGAGACCGGGGTCGCCAACGTGGCGGATCCGCTGGGTGGTTCGTGGTACGTCGAGCAGCTCACCGACCGCATCGAGGCGGACGCGGAGAAGATCTTCGAGCAGATCAAGGAGCGGGGGCTGCGGGCCCACCCGGACGGGCAGCACCCGATCGGGCCGATCACGTCCGGGATTCTGCGGGGGATCGAGGACGGGTGGTTCACCGGGGAGATCGCCGAGTCGGCGTTCCGGTACCAGCAGTCCCTGGAGAAGGGTGAGAAGCGGGTCGTGGGCGTGAACGTCGCGACCGGGTCGGTCACCGGGGACCTGGAGATCCTGCGGGTCAGCCATGAGGTGGAGCGGGAGCAGGTTCGCATTCTGGGGGAGCGGAAGGGTGCCCGGGACGAGGTCGCTGTGCGCTCGGCGTTGGAGGCGATGCTGGGGGCTGCCCGGTCCGGCGCGAACATGATCGAGCCGATGCTGGAGGCTGTTCGGGCCGAGGCGACGCTGGGGGAGATCTGTGGGGTGCTGCGGGATGAGTGGGGGGTGTACACGGAGCCGGCGGGCTTCTGACCCCCTGCGTCACGCTGACCGTCCCAGGGGGCTCCGCCCCCTGGCCCCCCGGTCCTTCGCCCACCCACCACCCGACTCGGTAGCTCAAGAAGTGACCGTGCCCGTCGGCGCCGTCTTCGCCTGCGGGCACGTCGTCGCTGGTCGCGCAGTTCCCCGCGCCCCTGACGGGGCACGTACATGCGTAGCTGCGGGCATGCGTGCCTCCCCCAGTGCCTTTAAGGGCCTGGGGGGACCCCCAGGGCGGCACGGGTGGGCGCAGCGGCAGCCTGGCGGTGCCGGTGAGTGACAGCCACCCCCGGGTGACCGTAGTGGGGGGTGGCTAGGTCTGGGGGAGGGACGTCAGGCCCAGGAGGAGGACCTGGGTGAAGCTGTGGACCCAGGGTTCGTCGGCCGGTTTGCCGCTGACCAGGGTCCGGTGGACCACCGCGCCCGCGACCATGTCGAAGATGAGGTCGGCGGTGCGGTCAGCCTCCTCGGGCCCGGGCTCCGGGGGGAGTTCGCCGCGCGCCTGGGCACGCGCCCGGCCCTCCAGAACCAGCCGCTTCTGCCGCTCGACGATCGACGCCCGGATGCGTTCGCGCAACGCCTCGTCCCGGGTCGACTCGGCCACCACCGCCATCAGGCCGCTCTTGGCCTCCGGCCGGGCCAGGATCGCGGCGAACTGCAGGACCACGCCCTCGATGTCCGCGGCCAGCGTCCCGCTGTCGGGCAGCCGGAGTTCGTCGAAGAGTTCGGCGACCGCGTCGACGACCAGTTCGTGCTTGCCGGACCAGCGGCGGTACAGGGTCGTCTTGGCAACCCCCGCCCGGGTCGCGACGTCTCCCAGGGAGAGCCCGGACCAGCCCAGTTCCACCAGCGCCTCCCGCGTGGCGGCCAGGATCGCGGCGTCCGCGGCGGCGCTGCGCGGGCGGCCGGGACGGCCGGCGGGGGTGGGGCTCTGCATGTCTCGACCATAACCGGCGGGATCTGTGCGGTCGTGAGGGAGATCACCGGGGAGTGGTGTCGCGCGGGCTGCCGTTGGCATTACGCTACGACTCGTAGCGAAAGCGTGGTGGACGCCCGTGCTGGACGTGCGCGGGCGACGACCACCGGCGCGGGGTGGGGACCCCGGCGCCGGCCACCGCATCGCACATCGCTCGCAGCACGCACACCGTTTTTTCTTCAGGCGCGGGATCGGGGGAGGATAGACGCATGCAGCCACGGAACATGTCCATGAGCGGAGTCGTCGACCTCGCCGCGGTGAAGTCGGCCCAGGAGGCCAAGGCCAAGGCCGAGCAGGTGCGCGCCGAAGCCGCGCGGCAGGGCGGCGGCCCCGGCGCGGTCTCGCCCGCCGATCTCGTCATCGACGTCGACGAGGCCGGGTTCGAGCGGGACGTCCTCCAGCGGTCCGCCGAGGTCCCCGTCGTCATCGACTTCTGGGCCGAGTGGTGTCAGCCCTGCAAGCAGCTGAGCCCGGTCCTGGAGCGGCTCGCCGTCGAGTACGACGGCCGCTTCCTGCTCGCCAAGATCGACGTCGACGCCAACCAGATGCTGATGCAGCAGTTCGGCGTGCAGGGCATCCCGGCCGTGTTCGCGGTCGTCGCGGGGCAGGCCCTGCCGCTCTTCCAGGGCGCGGCCGGCGAGCAGCAGATCAGGGAGACCCTGGACCAGCTGGTGCAGGTCGCCGAGCAGCGGTTCGGGCTGACCGGCCTGGCGGTCGACCCGGACGCGCAGCCGGGCGGCGCCCCGGTGCACGAGGTGCCGGCGGGGCCGTACGACGCGCTGCTGGAGGCCGCCGTCCAGGCGCTGGACGCGGGTGACCTGGGCGGGGCGGTCCA
Source organism: Streptomyces sp. NPDC047028 (assembly GCF_040644095.1). Taxonomy (NCBI): domain Bacteria; kingdom Bacillati; phylum Actinomycetota; class Actinomycetes; order Kitasatosporales; family Streptomycetaceae; genus Streptomyces; species Streptomyces sp. NPDC047028. The sequence continues at coordinate 27,290 of NZ_JBEYVS010000007.1, read as the reverse complement.
GGCGTACAAGAACGTGCTGAGCGACGATCCGGGCAACTCGGAGGCCAAACTGGGCCTGGCGCAGGCCGAGTTGCTGCAGCGGGTGCAGGGCATGGACCCGCAGGCGGTGCGCACGGCGGCCGCCGACCGGCCTGGCGACGCCGAGGCCCAGATCGCGGCGGCCGACCTGGACCTGGTGGGCGGGCACGTCGAGGACGCCTTCGGACGGCTGATCGAGACCGTGCAGCGTACGCAGGGTGACGACCGGGACGCGGTACGGCGCCGGCTGCTGGAGCTGTTCGAGGTCGTCGGAGCCGAGGATCCGCGGGTGATCGGGGCGCGCAGGGCCCTCGCGCGGGCGCTGTTCTGACCAGTCGCTAAACGCTACGGGTTGTGATGCCCGAGTGAAAGATTCGCCGACACGGCGTCACGGCGGTCGCGCTTTGCCAAATCTTGGTAATCGCGGCCGCTGTTACTCGCAGTAAATCAGGGCCGTTGATCTGTCTGGTTTCGTCCAAAGATCAACGGCTTTGCACTGCGCTTCGTTGCCACCCTCCGTGCCCCTCCGAGACCGGCGGGCCGCCGCTCGGTTATCCGGCCGTTACTAGCGAGTAACGAACCCCCTTGTGCGGGCGGCGAGAATGCACCACGATCGGCGACGCTCGGTCCTATCCCACACCCCGGCAGCCGGTCGGGTCACGGGAGACTCAGGGTCCCCACCGGGCAGAGCCGGCGGCAGTGGCGCCGGCTCTTGGACAGGGGGGTCTTCGCCACCTCGGCGAAGCCTGTCCGGCAAGGTTGTGCGTGATGCGTGTCAGGCGCGACCAGTGGTTGTCGCTCGGGGGTGATCGCCGGTGATACGGGCGCGGTTCAGCGCCGCCGACCGCAGGCGCTCTCCTTCCCGAGGACGTAGCACTTCTCCCATCCCTGCTCGCTCGAACCGCCGTCGGCGGCCGGCCGGGCCAGGAGATGTACGTCCGAGAAGGAGGAAATATGGAGTCCCAGGTGCGTGGCGGGACCAGATGGAAGCGGTTCGCTGTGGTCATGGTGCCCAGCGTCGCCGCCACGGCGTGCATAGGTGTCGCCCTCGCGCAGGGCGCTCTCGCGGCGTCGTTCAGCGTTTCCGGCCAGTCGTTCAAGGTGACGGCCGACAATCTCGAAGGCAAGGGCTTCGTCCAGTACGGAGCGATCGACTCGGGCTACTCCCTGGACGGCAAGAAGGCGGCTCACCCCGTCGCCGTCTCGGGCTTCAAGTCCGCCGAGATCACCAACATGTGCCAGTCCGTGGTCACCCCGGACGTGCCGATCTTCGGTTCGGTCAGCCTCAAGCTGACGGCCGGCAGCAAGTCCCCTGTCGAGGCGTCCAACCTCTACATCGACGTTGCCGACCTCGACGCCGACGCGACCTTCAACAACATCAACATCGGTGTTGCCGCCAAGGACTCCACCAAGGGTCCGGGCATGAAGGGCGGTGGCGAGCAGGCCAACCCGTTCGGGTTCGCGCAGGAGGCCGACTCCGCCACGCTGAAGAACGTGAAGCAGACGGCGTGGGCGACCACCGCCGGAACCTTCAAGCTGAGCGGTCTGCACATGTCCGTGTCGACCGGAACGCACGAGTGCTACTAGGCATTCGCTGACGGGCGGGGGAGCCGATGGCGCCCCCGCCCGTCCCCCATCCTGCCGCGTCTTCACGCGCGGCACACATCACCACCACAGCAACGCCGCACCAGGGAGCTGTTTTCCATGAGCGCAGAGACCCCTGCCGCCGAGTCCGGCCAGTTCACCGCCCGGAGGCTGCAGTTCCGCGCCTGGCGGGGCACCCGTCCGTTCTGGGCCGGCCTGTTCGTCCTGCTCAGCGGTCTTCCGATCATCTACTTCCCGTACTACCACCTGAAGTTCGGCCACCTGACGCTGGCGATGTCGACCACGGCGGGTGCGGGATCCCTGATCATCGGCGTGCTGCTGATCGTGCTGGGCGTCACCCTCTGGGTCCAGAAGCACGTGCGCACCTTCGCGGGTGTCGCCGCGATCCTCCTGGCGCTGGTGTCCCTGCCGGTGTCCAACTTCGGCGGCTTCATCTTCGGCTTCCTGCTGGCGCTCATCGGCGGCGGCATGGCCGTGGCGTGGTCACCCGGCGAGCCCCCGCAGGCGCAGCCGGGCGGCGACGCCCCGGGCGAGGGCACGGCTCCGGAGGCGGCGCCGTACGGCCAGGGCGTGGACGGGGCGGCCTTCGAGGCGCCGTACGACCACGGCGTGGACGGGGCGATCGGTGGCGGTGGCTCCCAGGCCCATGGCGGGCCGGCGGAGCACGACCTGTCAGGAACGAGCCCGGCCAACGGGGCGAACGGGAGGCACAGTGCCGGCTGACGAGGTGACCCACGGGGCTGATGTGGAGGAGTCCCGTGCGAGAACCGGGCCCCGCCACGCGGCACCCAAGAGGCCGCTGTTCACCAGGTTCCACATGCCGGCGGGCAAGGCGATAGCCACCGTGGCGATGCCCACGGCGGTCCTCGTGGGCCTGGGCTTCACGTCCTCGCTCGCGCTCGCCGCCGGTGGCAGCCCGTCCCCGTCGACGACGGCCAAGAGCCTGACGGCCGACGAGTACAAGGACTGCGTCAAGGCCCTGGACAAGGCCCAGAACGCCACGGACTCGCCGTCGCCGTCCGCGTCCCAGAGCGCCTCTGCGGACAAGGCGACGCCGTCCCCCACCGCGACCTCGGGCACGAAGGACACCAAGGACGCCAAGGACACCGGGAAGGCGGACACGGGCTCCTCGTCGGATTCAGGTTCCGACGCGAAGTCCACGCCCAAGCCGACCACGGACACCAAGTCCACGGACACGGGCTCCGGTTCCACGGACACCTCGAAGTCCTCCGGCCCGGGCACCGGCGACACCACCACGCCGACCCAGACCTCCACGCAGAAGAGCGGCGGGCTCCTCGGCACGATCGACGACATCGGCACGACGCTGGGCGGCATCCTCACGGGCGGCAAGAGCGACTCCGGTACGACCGCGAGCCCCAGCCCGAGCGCGTCCCAGTCCGCGTCGGACACCTCGTCCTCGTCCTCCGCGTCCTCCTCGTCCGACAAGACGTCCACGTCGTCCGACAAGACGTCCACGGCGGGCAAGGACACCGTCACCGGCACCGTCAAGGACACCGCCTCGAAGGCGACGAAGACGGTCACGGACACGGTGAAGGACACCGTGAAGGACACCACCGGCACGGTGACGAAGACCGCCGGGGACGCCACCAAGACGGTGACGGACACGGCCAAGTCGGCGGACCCCAGCCCCTCCGCCGGATCGGGCACGTCGTCGGCGGACTGCCCGGCGGCCACCGAGGACGTCAGCGGCGTCGACAACAGTGTGGCGGTCGCGGACGACCCCTGGTACCTGAACGCCAGCTCCCTGCTGCTCAAGGGCGCCGACTACCAGGGCATCGTCGAGGTGAAGACGGCCAACGGCACCAAGAAGAAGGTGCTGAAGTACGTCATATCCGGCGGCACCGACATCGGCGACCTGCACCAGACGGTGCAGGACAAGCAGGCCGGCAAGACCTACCACGTGCAGGCGGCCAAGGGCTCGACGTCCACCATCAGGAACGGCGACACCGTGATGTACACGGAGTCCATCTCGGGCAACCTGTTCGGTCTGATCCCGGTCACGTTCAGCCCGGACAGTCCGCCGCCGCTGAACATCCCGCTGATCTACTTCACCAACGTGAAGGTCGTCCAGGCCGGCCAGTTCGGCGGCAACCTGCACGTGCCCGGCATGCACGTCTACGTCACCGACTGAACGGTCGCACAAGCCCGTTCAGGGCCGCTCGACGCCCGAGGGCGCCCCCTGGAAGCCAGGGGGCGCCCTCCGCGCCGTACAGGTGCCACACGTCCCCTACGGGCCGTACAGGCCCCCGAAGGGGCCCGTGCCGGACCGTCTGGAACCGTCAGTCGGTCTCCGCGCCGCCCAGGTGGTGGACGCGGACCATGTTGGTGGTGCCGGGGACGCCGGGCGGGGAGCCGGCCGTGATGATGACGATGTCGCCCGCGTCGAACCGGCCCAGCTTGACGACCTCCTGGTCCACCAGGTCGACCATCTCGTCGGTGCTGTTCACGAACGGCACGACGTGGGACTCCACGCCCCAGCTCAGGGTCAGCTGGTTGCGGGTGCCCTCGTCGGTGGTGAACGCGAGGATCGGCTGGGTGGCCCGGTAGCGGCTGAGCCGGCGCGCGGTGTCACCGGACTTGGTGAACGCGATCAGGCCCTTGCCGCCGAGGAAGTCGGCGATCTCGGCGGCCGCGCGGGCCACCGAACCGCCCTGCGTGCGGGGCTTCTTGCCCGGCACCAGCGGCTGCAGGCCCTTGGAGAGCAGCTCCTGCTCGGCCGCGCTGACGATCTTCGACATGGTCTTCACGGTCTCGACCGGGTAGGCGCCCACGCTGGACTCGGCGGACAGCATGACCGCGTCGGCGCCGTCCAGGATCGCGTTGGCCACGTCGGAGGCCTCGGCGCGGGTCGGCCGGGAGTTGGTGATCATCGACTCCATCATCTGGGTCGCCACGATCACCGGCTTGGCATTGCGTCGGCACAGCTCGATCAGGCGCTTCTGGACCATCGGCACCTTTTCGAGCGGGTACTCGACGGCGAGGTCACCGCGGGCGACCATCACGCCGTCGAACGCCATGACGACGTCCGCCATGTTGTCGACCGCCTGCGGCTTCTCCACCTTGGCGATGACGGGGACCCGGCGGCCCTCCTCGTCCATCACCTTGTGCACGTCGGCCACGTCCTTGGCGTCCCGCACGAAGGACAGCGCGACCAGGTCGCAGCCCATGCGGAGGGCGAAGCGCAGGTCCTCCACGTCCTTCCCGGACAGCGCCGGCACGTTCACGGCGGCGCCGGGCAGGTTGATGCCCTTGTGGTCGGAGACGACACCGCCCTCGATGACGACGGTCCGCACCCGCGGGCCCTCGACGTCCACGACCTTCAGCTCGACGTTGCCGTCGTTGATCAGGACCTGGTCACCGCGCGCGACGTCGCCGGGCAGCCCCTTGTACGTCGTCCCGCAGATCTGCTTGTCACCCGGTACGTCCTCGGTCGTGATGACGAACTCGTCACCGCGCTCCAGCTCGACCGGACCTTCGGCGAAGGTCTCCAGGCGGATCTTCGGGCCCTGCAGGTCGGCGAGGACACCGATGGCCCGGCCGGTCTCCTTGGCAGCCGCCCGGACGCGGTCGTACCGCGCCTGGTGTTCGGCGTGCGTGCCATGGCTGAAGTTGAACCGGGCCACATTCATGCCCGCCTCGATCATGGCGACGAGCATCTCGTGGGAGTCGACCGCGGGGCCGAGAGTACAGACGATTTTCGAACGGCGCATGGGGCGATCCTATCGGTTTGTTTCGCTGCGGAATATTCCGTCTGGCGGAAGATACAAATGGGCGGACCCGCGCTCAGGCGTGTTACTCCGGTGTATTGCTCAACTCCTTGCCCGACTCCTCGCTCAACTCCTGTTTCCGACCAGCTCGTACGTCTGCGTGGCGATCTCCAGTTCCTCGTCGGTCGGCACCACGGCGAGGGCCACCCGCGCGGACGCCGGCGAGATCAGCCGCGCCTCCCCGCCGCGTACGGCGTTCAGCTCGCCGTCGACCGCCAGGCCCAGCCCGTCCAGGCCCGCGACCGCCGCCTGGCGCACCGGCGCCGCGTTCTCCCCGACCCCGGCCGTGAACGCGACCGCGTCCACCCGGCCGAGCACCGCGTAATAGGCGCCGATGTACTTTTTCAGCCGGTGAATGTAAATGTCGAAGGCCAGCGCGGCTTCTTCGTCGCCCTCGTCGATCCGGCGCCTGATCTCCCGCATGTCATTGTCCCCGCACAGACCGAACAGCCCGCTCCTCTTGTTGAGAAGAGTGTCGATCTCGTCCATGGACATATCCCCGACACGGGCCAAATGGAAGATGACGGCCGGGTCGAGATCCCCGGAACGCGTACCCATCACCAGCCCCTCCAAAGGCGTCATCCCCATGGAGGTCTCCACGCACCGGCCGCCCTGAACGGCCGAGGCCGAGGCGCCGTTGCCCAGGTGCAGCACGATGACGTTCGTGTCCGCGGGGTCCTTGCCCAGCAGCCGCGCGGTCTCCCGGGCCACGTACGCGTGCGACGTGCCGTGGAAGCCGTAGCGGCGGATCCGGTACCGGTCGGCGATCCTCGGGTCGATCGCGTAGCGCGCCGCCGCCTCCGGCATCGTCGTGTGGAACGCGGTGTCGAACACCGCGACCTGGGGCAGGTCGGGGCGCAGCGCCATGGCCGTGCGGATACCGGTCAGGTTGGCCGGGTTGTGCAGCGGCGCGACGGGGATCAGCCGCTCGATCTCGGTGAGCACGGCCTCGTCGATGACGGTGGGCTCGGTGAAGAACATGCCGCCGTGCACCACCCGGTGGCCGATCGCGGCCAGTTCGGGCGAGTCCAGGCCCAGCCCGTCCCGGGCGAGTTCCCCGGCGACGGCCTTCAGCGCGGCGTCGTGGTCGGCGATGGGCCCGCTCTGCTCGCGGCTCTCACCGGTGCCCAGGCAGGTGTGCTTCAGCCGCGAGGTCTGCTCGCCGATGCGCTCCACCAGACCGACCGCGAGCCGGCTCGCGTCGCGCATGTCCAGCAGCTGGTACTTCACCGACGAGGAGCCGGAGTTGAGGACGAGGACACGGGTCGCGGAGGTCACTGCTCGGTTGCCTTCTGGTCGGGGGTCGAGGAGGTGTTCGAAGAGGTGCTCTGGGCCTGGATCGCCGTGATGGCGACGGTGTTGACGATGTCCTGGACGAGCGCGCCGCGGGACAGGTCGTTGACCGGCTTGCGCAGGCCCTGCAACACCGGGCCGACGGCGATCGCGCCGGCCGAGCGCTGCACGGCCTTGTACGTGTTGTTGCCGGTGTTGAGGTCCGGGAAGATCAGCACGCTGGCCTGACCGGCCACCTCGGAGCCGGGCAGCTTGGTCGCGGCGACGGACGGCTCCACGGCCGCGTCGTACTGGATCGGTCCCTCGATCTTCAGGTCGGGCCGGCGCGAGCGGGCCAGCTCGGTCGCCTCGCGCACCTTGTCGACGTCCGCGCCGGTGCCGGAGGTGCCGGTGGAGTACGACAGCATCGCGATCCGCGGCTCCACCCCGAACTGGGCCGCGGTGCCCGCCGCTTGGACGGCGATGTCCGCGAGCGCCCGGGCGTCCGGGTCCGGGTTGACCGCGCAGTCGCCGTAGACCAGCACCTTGTCGGCCAGGCACATGAAGAACACGGAGGAGACGATGGACGATTCCGGCTTGGTCTTGATGATCTCGAAGGCCGGCCGGATCGTCGCCGCCGTGGAGTGCACCGAGCCGGAGACCATGCCGTCGGCCAGGCCCTCCTCGACCATCAGGGTGCCGAAGTAGTTCACGTCGGAGACGACGTCGTAGGCCAGTTCGACCGTGACACCCTTGTGGGCGCGCAACTGGGCGTACTTCTCGGCGAAGGAGTCCCGCAGTTCGGAGGTGGCCGGGTCGATCAGCCGGGTGTCGCCGAGGTCGATGCCCAGGTCGGCGGCCTTCTTGCGGATGGTGTCCACCGGCCCGAGCAGTGTCAGGTCGCACACCCCCCGGCGCAGCAGCACCTCGGCCGCGTGCAGCACCCGCCCCTCGGAGCCCTCCGGCAGCACCACCCGGCGCTTGTCCGAGCGCGCCTGCTCCAGCAGCTTGTGCTCGAACATCATCGGGGTGACCCGGTCGCTGCTGGGGGCGCTCACGCGCGCGGCCAGCTCGGCGGTGTCGGCGTAGCGCTCGAACAGGCCGAGTGCGGTCTCCGCCTTGCGCGGGGTCGCCGCGTTCAGCTTGCCCTCCAGGGAGAACAGCTGCTCGGCGGTGGGGAAGCTGGTCCCGGACACCGAGATCACCGGGGTGCCCGGGGCGAGCTTGGCGGCCAGGGTGAGGATCTCCTCGCGGGGCACCTCGTCCAGGGTGAGCAGGACCCCGGCTATCGGCGGGGTGCCGGCGCTGTGCGCGGCCAGTGAGCCGACGACCAGGTCGGCCCGGTCGCCGGGGGTGACGACCAGGCAGCCCGGGGTCAGGGCGGCCAGCAGGTTCGGCAGCATCGCCCCGCCGAACACGAAGTCCAGCGCGTCCCTCGCCAGCCCCGAGTCGTCGCCGAGCAGCACCTTCGCGCCGAGGGCGTGGGTGATCTGGGCGACCGTGGGTGCCGACAGCGCGGGCTCGTCCGGGACCACGTAGCAGGGCACGGGCAGCCGGTCGGCCAGCCGCTCGGCGATCTCGTCCCGGTCCTCGCGGGCCACCCGGTTGACGACCGTGGCCAGCACGTCGCAGCCCAGCCCGTCGTATGCCCGGTAGGCGTTGCGCGTCTCCGCGAGCACCGACTCGGCGCTCTGCCTGCGGCCGCCGACGACCGCGATCACGGACGCGCCGAACTCGTTGGCCAGGCGGGCGTTGAGTGACAGCTCGTCCGGCAGCTGCGTGTCGGAGAAGTCGGTGCCGAGGACGAGGACGACGTCGTAGTCCCGGGCCACCCGGTGGAAGCGGTCGACGAGGGTCGACACCAGTTCGTCCGAGCCCTGCTCGGCCTGGAGCGCGGACGCCTCGTGGTAGTCCATGCCGTAGACCGTCGACGGGTCCTGGGCCAGGCGGTAGCGGGACCGCAGCAGTTCGAAGAGTCGGTCCGGTACGTCGTGCACCAGCGGCCGGAACACCCCCACCCGGTCGACCTGCCGGGTCAGCAGCTCCATGACCCCGAGGTCGACGACCTGGCGGCCGTCGCCGCGGTCGATTCCGGTGACGTACACGCTGCGCGTCACGTGCGCACCCCTCTTGTCTGTCCGTCTCGCCGTCGGTCTCGGACGAGAAACAAATCCGCGACACAAAAATCGCCCACCAGGGTGAGCAGAACCCTCTTGACAGTACCTCTGGCGCTGGGTAAGGCGCCCGTCAGGACTTCACCGGTCCGGCGGACGTGAAACAATCGGAAACGTCTCACCGGTACCGACAGCGAGCAGGAGACACAGCACGATGCGCATCGGAGTGCTCACCGCAGGCGGCGACTGCCCCGGCCTGAATGCCGTGATCCGGTCGGTCGTGCACCGCGCGGTCGCACAGTACGGCGACGAGGTCATCGGCTTCGAGGACGGCTACCGGGGTCTGCTCGACCGCCACTACCGCGCCCTCGACCTGGACGCCGTCAGCGGCATCCTGGCCCGCGGCGGCACCATCCTCGGCTCCTCCCGGCTGCAGCGCGACCGGCTGCGCGAGGCCTGCGAGGGCGCGGCCGACATGGTCGAGGAGTTCGGCATCGACGCCCTGATCCCGATCGGCGGCGAGGGCACGCTGACCGCCGCCCGCATGCTGTCCGACGCGGGCCTTCCGGTCGTCGGCGTCCCCAAGACGATCGACAACGACATCTCCTCCACCGACCGCACCTTCGGCTTCGACACCGCCGTCGGCGTGGCCACGGAGGCCATGGACCGCCTGAAGACCACGGCCGAGTCCCACCAGCGCGTCATGGTCGTCGAGGTCATGGGCCGGCACGCCGGCTGGATCGCCCTGGAGTCCGGCATGGCCGCCGGCGCCCACGGCATCTGCCTGCCCGAACGCCCCTTCGACCCGGCCCACCTGGTCAAGATGGTCGAGGAACGCTTCGCGCGCGGCAAGAAGTTCGCGGTCATCTGCGTCGCCGAGGGCGCCCACCCAGCCGACGGCAGCATGGACTACGGCAAGGGCGAGATCGACCAGTACGGCCACGAGCGCTTCCAGGGCATCGGCACCGCGTTGGCGTACGAGCTGGAGCGGCGCCTCGGCAAGGAGGCCAAGCCGGTCATCCTCGGCCACGTCCAGCGCGGTGGCGTCCCGACGGCGTACGACCGTGTCCTCGCCACCCGCTTCGGCTGGCACGCCATCGAGGCCGCGCACCGGGGCGACTTCGGGAAGATGACCGCGCTGCGCGGCACCGACATCGTGATGGTGCCGCTCGCCGAGGCGGTCACCGAGCTGAAGACGGTCCCGAAGGACCGCATGGACGAGGCCGAGTCGGTCTTCTAGAACCCCTGTGCCGGTCTTCCGGAACCCCCCTCCCGCCGGAGTCACCGGTCAGCCCTCGGCCTCGATCCTTTCCCAGAAGGCGTCCACGATCCGGTCCAGGAAGTCGCGGCCTGCGTCGCTCGACGCGCGTGCCGCGACGTTTCCGCCCCAGCTGAGGCTGGCCACCATCTGCCCCTGGTAGTCGTCGTAGAGCTGCTGGAGCACCCGCTCCAGCGGCTCCCGCTCCACCGGGGCGATCTTCGCGACCGGCCGGACGTAGGCCTGCCAGCGGGTGGAGACGGCGCTGCGCAGCAGGTCGGCGAGCCGGTCCTCACGGCCGGTCACGACGACGAAGTCGGGCGGCGACAGATCCAGGATCTCGGCGAGAGAGGCGGCCTGCCGGTCGGTGCCGCGCCAGTCGCCGCTCTCCTCCATGCGCAGGTATCCGCGCAGGTCGACGCCGACGGCACGGGCCACGTCCTCGGGGGCGAGCGCCCGCGAGATCCGGTGCTCCCGCAGGGTCCTGGGCCGGCCGATCAACTCGCCCGGCGAACACCACAGCACGCCCGCGAGAGCGGTCAGTTCCGGGCTGGCGGGCGCGGTGACACCGCGCTCCCAGGCGACCACGAGGTCGGGGGTGACGTACGGCAGTCCGTACGACACGCGCATGCCGTACGCGACGTGCTCGGGGCCCATGCCGAGCGCGGCGCGCAGCCGGCGGGCGGCCGGGGCGTTGAACGGGGGAGTTGAGGGTTGGGGTTGAGGTGAGGGTTGACGCACTCGGCACAAGGTAGGGGCGGGCCGGGCGCGATGACTACGGGCCGTTCCGCCAGGATCACTGATTGTATGAACGTACGATTCCGTCCGTTCGGTATGTTCCGTCCGTTCGGTACGTACCGGACGCCTCAGTCGTCGCCGGTGCGTTTCCCGGTGACCGGGCCGTGGAACGTGCCGCCCCGGAAGTCGATGTGGTCGCCCGCGCGGTCTCCCCCTCCGCCGCCCTCCCCGGCACCGGCCGGGTGCTCCGGGCCCCCGCCGCGCGGCCGGTACTTCCGCAGGAGCGCGCAGGCCACCACCGCCGCCCGCTCGGCCGCCCGCTGCTGCGAGCCCCGGCCGTCGTCCGCGCTCTTCCCGGCGTCCGCGTGGTCGCTGACGCCCCGGACGACGAGGGCCTCGACGCCGCCGAGGTGGGCCGCGTGGGCCGCGCCCGAGCCCTCCATCTCGATGGCGGCCGCGTCCTGGTAGTGCCGGCGGATGTGCCGCGTGATCCCGGAGGCGTCATCGGCGAGGACGACGTCCCCGGTGGCGATCGGCTTGAAGTGGGCCCGCACGTCCGGCATGTCCCGCACGGCCGAACGAGCCGCCTGAACCAGCGCGTTGGAGCCCGACCAGGCCTCGGGGCGCACCAGCAGGCCCTCCGGGGTCTGCTTGCCGCCGTGGATGGCGTACACCTTGGTGCCCACGACCACGTCCCCGAGGCCGATGTCGTCCTTGAGGCTCCCGGCCACCCCCACGAACAGCACGGCCCGCGGGCGCAGCCAGCCGATCAGCGAGGCGGTCAGCGCGGCCGAGTTCCGGGCGCCCTCGCCCAGTTCGGCGGCCGCGATCCGCCAGGGCGTGCCGGGCAGCCGGCCCAGCTCGACGATCGTCCCGTCGCCGGGGTGCGTGCGTTCCTCCCGCTCCTCGACGTGGGCGCGCACCGCCGCGTACTCCAGCGCGAGTGCGGTCAGGACCAGAACAGTGGGCTGCGTATCCGGCACACTCATAACGTACTGCCGGGGAAGGGGTTCGAGTGGCGGAACGGGATGTGACCGTCGGGCAGTTGCTGCTCGCCGAGTACCAGACGATCAAGGACGAGCAGAAGACCCGCATCGGCTTCCGGGACAACCTGCTGTACGTCACCCTCACCGTCGTGGCCGCAGTGATCGCCGCCGCGGCGCAGGCCAAGCGGACGGAGATGCTGCTGGCGCTGCCGCCGGTGTGTGTCGTCCTCGGCTGGACCTACCTGGTCAACGACCAGAAGATCTCGGCCATCGGGGCCTATGTCCGGGGCGACTTGGGGCCCCGGCTCGCCACGGCGGCCGGCCGGGACGGCGCCGACGTCTTCCGGTGGGAGGCCGCGCACCGCTCGGACCCCCGCCGGTTCTCACGGAAGGCCGCGCAGTGCGCGGTCGACCTCCTCGCCTTCTGCGTCGTCCCGTTCAGCGCCCTCGTCGTCCACTGGGTGGCGGGCGACCCGTCGACCGGCCTGCTTCTTCTGTCCGCCCTGGAGGCGCTGTCGGTCCTGGCGCTGGCGGCGTACATCGTCCAGTACGCCCTGCCGTTCCGCCCGGCGAGCGAGCCGGGAGCCGGACCGGCGGTCCAGTGAGGCCCGGGTGGTCCGGCGTCACCGCCCGGACGGCACCCCCCGGACCCACCGGTACACCAGCTCGGGGCGGCCCACCTGGCCGTACACCGGTTTGCGTTCGGCGCGGCCCGCTTCCACCAGGTGTTCCAGGTAGCGGCGGGCGGTGATGCGGGAGATGCCGACCGCTTCCGCGACGCCGGCCGCCGTGAAGCCTTCCGGGGCGTCGCGCAGGGCGCCGGTGACGCGTTCCAGGGTGGGTCCGCTGAGGCCCTTCGGGAGGGCCGCCGGGGTCGGGGCGCGCAGGACCGCGAGGGCCCGGTCGACCTCGTCCTGCCCGCTCGCCTCGCCCACCGCCGCGTGGAACTCGGCGTACCGGACCAGGCGGTCCCGGAGCGTCGCGAACGTGAACGGCTTCAGGACGTACTGGACGACGCCGAGCGAGACCCCCTCCCGGACCACCGCGAGATCCCGCGCCGAGGTGACCGCTATGACGTCGGCGTGATGCCCGGCCCCGCGCAGCGACCGCGCCAGCTGAAGCCCGTGCACGTCCGGCAGGTGCAGGTCGAGCAGCAGCAGGTCGACGGGCGTCCGGTCGAGGAACCTGCGCGCCTCGGCTCCCGAGTGCACCTTGCCCACGGCGACGAACCCCGGCACCCGGCCGACGTACATCACGTGCGCGTCGGCGGCCACCGGGTCGTCCTCGACCACGAGGACCCGGATGGGGCGGTCCCCGCTCACGCGTCGCCTCCCGGCACCGGGGCCGGCCCCACGACCGTGTGCCCGTCCTGGCTCATGCCTCGCCTCCCGGTACCCGGGTCGGCCCCACCACCGTGTGCAACGGCAAACGTGCCTCGAACACCGCGCCACCCTCCTCGGCCTCCGCGACCGTCAACGTGCCCTCGTGCCGGCCCACCGCCTGGCGGACCAGGGCCAGCCCGAGGCCCCGCCCGCCGGGCCCGGACGGCTTCGTCGAGAACCCCCGTTGGAATACCAGGTCGGCGTGGGCCGGGTCGACACCCGTCCCCGTGTCGGACACCCGCAGGACCAGTTCGGCGGCCTCCGTGTACGCCGTCACCGTCACCCGGGCCCGCACACTGCCCTGTGCCGCGTCCACCGCGTTGTCGATGAGGTTGCCGAGGATCGTCACCAGGTCCCGCGCGGTCAGGTCGGGCGGCAGCAGCCCGTCGTCGAGCCGGCTGTCCGCCGACACGACCAGCTCCACGCCCCGCTCGTTGGCCTGCGCGGTCTTGCCCAGCAGCAGCGCGGCCAGCACCGGCTCGCCGACCGCCGCCACCACCTGGTCGGTGAGCGCCTGCGCCAGCTCCAGCTCGGCCGTCGCGAAGTCCACCGCCTCCTCGGCCCGCCCCAGCTCGATCAGCGAGACCACCGTGTGCAGCCGGTTCGCCGCCTCGTGCGCCTGCGACCGCAGCGCCAGCGTGAAGCCCCGCTCCGAGTCCAACTCACCCATCAACGACTGGAGTTCGGTCACGTCCCGAAGGGTGACGACCGTGCCGCGGCGCTCCCCGCCCGACACCGGTGAGGTGTTCACCACCAGCACCCGGTCGGCCGCCAGATGCACCTCGTCCACGCGCGGCTCGGACGCCAGCAGCGCCCCGGTCAGCGGGGCGGGCAGGCCCAGCCCGGTCACCGAGCCGCCGACGACGTCCGCGTCCCGGTCCACGCCCAGTAGTTCCCGCCCGCCGTCGTTGATCAGCGCCACTCTGTACTGCGCGTCCAGCATCAGCAGCCCCTCGCGCACGGCGTGCAGCGCGGCCTGGTGGTAGTCGTGCATCCGGCTCAGCTCGTCGGCGTTCATGTTGTGGGTGTGCCGGCGCAGCCGCGCGTTGATGACGTAGGTGGCGACCGCGCCGAGCACCAGGATGCCGCCCGCGACCCCGAACAGCGCGGTGACCTCCTCCTGGATCCGGTTGCTGATCGCCTCCACCTTGATGCCGGCGCTGACCAGGCCGATGACGTGCCCGTTCTCCTCGATGGGGGTGACCGCGCGGACGGACGGGCCGAGGGTGCCGGTGTAGGTCTCGGTGAAGGTCTCGCCGTGCTGGGCGGGCGCGATGGTGCCGATGAAGTGCCGGCCGATCTCGTCGGGTTTGGGGTGGGTCCAGCGGATGCCCCCCGGCGTCATGATCGTCACGAAGTCCACGCCGGTGTCCTTCTGCACCTTCAGGGCGTACGGCTGGAGGTCGGCCGAGGGGCTCGGGGTGTGGATGGCGGAGCGGACCGAGGGGGAATCGGCGATCGAGCGGGCCACCGCCGTGGCCTGGCGGCGGGCCGCGCCCTCGGCCTGCCCCCGGTCGCTGACGAACGTGAACAGTGCGTATCCGGCCACGACCAGCGCGAGCAGCACGGCCTGCATGGCGAACAGCTGGCCCGCCAGGCTGCGAGGTCTCGGGAGGACGGAGAGGCGCATGCCGTCAGTCTGCCTCTCGGTTGTGGCGTGAACTAAATGTACGGAAGGGTGACCGCCCTCACAGCGGCGCGACATAGTCACGGCATCCCCGAAAACCCCCGGACGTGAGCCGCACGCCGGTGACACCGACGAAGACGTCAAGGAGGGCCGCCGTGACCAGCGCAGCAGCTACGGCACCTGCCGCACCCCCCGCCAAGCGGGACCGCTCCCATCTCCTCTATCTCGCGGTGATCATCGCGGTCGCCCTCGGTATCGCCGTCGGATTCGCCGCACCCGACTTCGCCAAGGAGCTCAAGCCGCTCGGCACGGGCTTCGTCAACCTGATCAAGATGATGATCGCGCCGATCATCTTCTGCACGATCGTGACCGGTGTCGGGTCGATCCGCAGCGCCGCGAAGGTCGGCAAGCTGGGCGGCCTCGCGCTCACCTACTTCATCGGCATGTCGTTCGTGGCGCTGGCCATCGGTCTGGTCGTCGGCAACGTCCTGCACCCGGGCCAGGGCATGCACCTGACCGAGTCGGTGAAGCAGGTCGGCCACACCCAGGCGGCCTCCGGCAGCGAGGGCCTGGTCGACTTCCTGCTGAGCATCATCCCCACCAGCTTCGCCTCCGCCTTCACCGGCGGCGTGGTCCTCCAGACCCTGCTGATCGCCCTGCTGGTCGGCTTCGCGATCCAGTCGATGGGCAAGGCCGGCGAGCCGATCCTGCGCGGTGTCGGGCACATCCAGAAGCTGGTCTTCCGCGTCCTGACCATGATCATGTGGGCGGCCCCGGTCGGCGCGTTCGGCGCCATCGCGGCGGTCGTCGGCGAGACCGGCGTCGACGCCCTGAAGGCCCTCGGCACGATCATGCTGGCCTTCTACATCACCTGCGTCCTCTTCGTCGGCGTGGTGCTCGGCCCGATGCTGTGGTTCGTCGCCAAGGTCAACCTGTTCAAGCTGCTGAAGTACCTGGGCCGCGAGTACCTGCTCATCCTGTCCACCTCGTCGTCCGACGTGGCGCTGCCCCGCCTGATCGCCAAGATGGAGCACCTGGGCGTCAGCCGTCCCGTCGTCGGCATCACGGTGCCGACCGGCTACTCCTTCAACCTCGACGGCACCATGATCTACCTGACCATGGCGTCCCTGTTCATCGCCGACGCCATGGGCCAGCCCCTGCACCTGGGCGAGCAGATCACCCTGCTGCTGTTCATGATGGTCGCCTCCAAGGGCGCGGCGGGCGTCTCCGGTGCCGGCCTGGCCACCCTCGCCGGCGCCCTCCAGACGCACCGGCCGGCCCTGGTGGACGGCGTCGGCCTCATCGTCGGCATCGACCGCTTCATGAGCGAGGCCCGCGCGCTGACCAACTTCTCGGGCAACGCGGTGGCCACCGTCCTGATCGGCGCGTGGACCAAGGAGATCGACAAGGCCCGCGTGGAGGAGGTCCTGTCCGGACGGCTGCCGTTCGACGAGAAGACGCTGCTGGACGATGTTCACGGGGCGGTTCCCGCCGCGGAGGTGCCGGAACAGCGTGAAGAGGGGGAGAAGGAGTTGGCCTCGGCCTAGGGGTGGGTTCAGACTGACGTGCCGTGCCGGATCAACCGGAACGGCACGTTCGTCTGTGGCGTCTGTAGGCGTGACGTCTGTGTGCATGGAGGCACGGGGGATGAAGATCGACTGGGACCGGCGGACCTGCGCGCGCAAGGGGCACGTGACCTACGCGCCCGACGACCCGCGCCTGCGGGTACGGCTGCACGCGCAGACCGCGCTCGGCGACGTCTGGCGCTGCCTGCGCTGCGGCGACTTCGTGCTCGGCGAGCCGCACGGCGCCGGCGCGGCCGCGGACGCGCCGCTGGTGCCGCGCGGAAAGGTGCTGCGGGACCTGTTCATCCTGCGCTTCCTCGCGATCGAGCGGGCGGTCCGCGGCGTCTTCATCGTGCTGGTCGCGGTGGCGGTCTGGAAGTTCAGCAACAGCCAGGACGCGGTACGGCGGCTGTTCAACGAGTACCTGGACGTCCTCCGCCCCGTCTTCAAGCACTTCCACTACGACCTGGACCACTCCCCGGTCGTCGGCTCCGTACAGAAGGCCTTCGGCTACAGGCACAGCACCCTGCTGCTGGTCGCCGCCCTGCTCCTCGCCTACGCGCTCGTCGAACTGATCGAGGCGGTCGGCCTCTGGTACGCCAAGCGCTGGGCGGAGTACCTGACGGTGGTCGCGACGGCCGCCTTCCTGCCGCTGGAGGTCTACGAACTCACCGAGCACATCAGCTGGCTGAAGATCGCCACCCTGGTCCTCAACATCCTCGCCGTCCTCTACATCGCCGTCGCCAAGCGCCTCTTCGGCCTCCGCGGCGGCCGCCGGGCCTTCGACGAGGAACGCCGGAGCGCGTCGCTGCTGGAGGTGGAGGAGTCGGCGGGGGTGCCCGTCTAGCCGGCAGGCACGTGCGCCAGGCGGGCCGACTCCTCCGCGGTCAGGGTCAGGTCCGCCGCTCCCGCCGAGTCCCGGATCGTCTCCGGACGACTCGCACCGGGGATGGGGATCACGGTGGGGGAGAGCGACGTCAGCCAGGCCAGGCAGACCTGCTGGGGGCTCACCCCGCGCTCGCGCGCCACGTCCGCGAACACCGCGAACCGGCCGGGGCCACCGCCGAGGCGTGACGGCCCGTCCAGCGAACTGCGCGAGATGCCGCCCAGGGGACTCCAGGGCAGGAACGCGAGCCCCAGTTCGGCACAGAGCCGCAGCTCCGGCTCGCTGTCGCGGACCTCGGGCGAGTACCGGTTCTGCACCGACACCAGCCGGTCGCCCAGCATGGCGTGGGCCCGCCTGATCTGGTCCGCGTCCACGTTGGACAGGCCCGCCAGCCGGATCGTCCCCGCGTCGAGCAGGTCGCCGAGCGCGCCGACCGACTCCTTGAAGGGGACGGCGGGGTCGGACTTGTGCAGCTGGTACAGCCCGATCGCGTCGACCCCGAGCCGCCGTGCGGACGCCTCCGCCGCCGCCTTCAGGTGGTCCGGTGCGCCCGTCACCGTCCAGTCGCCGTCCGCGGACCGGCCCCGGCCGCCCTTCGTGGCCACCAGGACCTGGCCGGTGTCACCGCCGTAGGACTTCAGGGCGCGGGCGAGGAGCCGTTCGTTGTGGCCGGGGTCCTCGCCAGGCCGGTGGTAGGAGTCGGCCGTGTCCAGCAGGGTCACCCCGGCGTCCAGGGCCGCGTGGACCGTGGCGACGGCGCGCGCCTCGTCCGGCCTGCCCTCGATCGACAGCGGCATGGCGCCGAGCCCGACCGCGCTCACCTTCAGTCCGCCGAGCGTGCGGTACCGCATGTCAGTCGTCCTTTCCCAGGGTCTCGGCGACCGCGCGCGGCAGCCACTGCCGTACGTCACCGAAGGTGAAACCGAGCCGCGTGGCCCGGGAGTTGTCCATGGCGTAGCCACGGCGGAAGGCGAAGGGGGCGCCCTCGGCGGACCCGGTGACCTCGAACACCGTCTTCCCCTCGGGGAGGGCCGCCGCCACCGCCGTGGCCAACTCCCTCGCGTCCAGCGTCCCGTGGGAGGCCGCGTTGACCGGCCCGGTGAACCGCGCGCCCGCCGCCCAGTGCAGGAAGCCGGCGATCTCCTCGACGTGGATGTAGGTCGCGGGCCGCGGGTGCGGCGGTACGGCGATGGAGGCGCCGGCGCGGATCCGGTCGACGTAGTGGGCGATCCTCCCGGTGAAGTCGTCGTTGCCGCCCAGCACATGAGCCACCCGGACCGGCACGAACGGCAGGTCCGGTCCGGCCGCGGTGAACACCGCCTCCGCCTGCCGTTTGCCCTCACCGTAGTGGGCGTCGAGGAAGTCCGTGTCGTGCCACGGCAGTTCGAGGTCGACAGCGACGGCGGCCGGCTCCACCGCGCTCTCCGGGACCGGTGCCGCCGAGTCCTCGTGCTCGTACACCTCGACGGTCGACGTCATCACATAGCGGCCGGTGCGGCCCGCGAGCACCCGGCGGGCGATCTCCGCCTGGCGCGGGGTGTAGCAGACCTGGTCCACCACGACGTCGAACCGGCGCGCACCGATCGCCTCGGCCAGCGCCGCCTCGTCGTCCCGGTCCGCCACCAGATGCGCCACCCCCGGTGGCGGCGCGGACGACCCCCGGTTCAGGACCGTGACCCGGTCACCGGACTCCACCAGCCGTCTGATGAGCCGCTTGCCGAAGTAGCGGCTGCCGCCGATGACCAGGACCTCTCGGGCGTGTGCTGTTGCCATGGCGATAATTCTCCGGATGCGCATCCCCGTTCTGAAGGAGGCAACATGGGAGATCCGGTCACCGCACCGAAAGAATCACGGCATCTGCGCTCTGTGGCCGGTGAAACACCGGTGACCTTCGACGCGGTGGACCAGCGGATCCTCCACCTGCTGCAGACCGACGGACGGATCAAGCTCAGCGAGCTGGGCCGGCGGGTCAGCCTGAGCCCGGCGGCGGTCACCGAGCGGGTGCGCCGGCTGGAGGCGGCGGGCGTGGTCGAGGGCTACGGCGCGCACGTCGTGCCCGGCCGGCTCGGCTACGGCATCCAGGCGTTCATCCGGGTCAACCCGCACGGCGGCTACACCCTGAAGCATCCGAGGACCCTGGAGCTGATCGACCGCCCGGAGATCACTGAGGTGCACCACGTCGTCGGCGAGGACTGCTGGATCCTGAAGGCGGCCGTCACCGACACCGTCCACCTGGAGGAGATCCTGGAACAGACGGCGGTCCTGGGCCGTACGACCACGTCGATCGTGCTGTCCTCGCCGGTGCGCCGCAAACCGCTGCTTCCGCCCGCCTTGCCTTGACGCCGACGTCAACGCCTACCGTCGGGGACATGCGAATCGGCGAGCTGGCCGCGCGGGCCGGGACCACCACGCGCACCCTGCGCTACTACGAGGCACGGGGACTGCTGCCCGCACGGCGGGACGAGCACGGGTACCGCACGTACGACGAGGACGACGTCAGGCTGCTCGACCAGATCCGGACCCTGCGGGACGTGGGGTTCGACCTGGAGGAGACGCGGCCGTTCGTGGAGTGTCTGCGGGCCGGGCACCCCGAGGGCGACTCGTGCCCGGCGTCGCTCGTGGTCTACCGGCGCAAGCTGGACGAGCTGGACGCGCTCATCGGGCAGCTCCAGGGGGCCCGGGAGAAGGTCGCGGGCCAGTTGCGGCGGGCCGAGGAGGCCCGGGACGTGCTGGCCGCCGAGACGCTGGCTCCGGGGGGTCCGGAGCCCGTGTGCGAACTGGGAGGGCTGACGCGGTGAGCTTGGTGAGCGGACTGGACGAGGTGACGGACGCCGACTTCGCGGCGGAGGTGCTCGGCGCCGATCTGCCGGTGCTGGTGCAGTTCACGGCCGACTGGTGCGGGCCGTGCCGGCAGCTGGCGCCGGTGCTGAGGGACATCGCCTCCGAGGAGGGGGACCGGCTGAGGATCGTGCAGATCGACGTGGACCGGAACCCGGAGACGACGGTGGCCTACAACGTGCTGTCGACGCCGACGCTGATGGTCTTCGACGGCGGCGAACCGGTCCGGTCGATGGTCGGGGCCCGGCCCAAGCGGCGGCTGCTGGAGGAACTGGCCGACGTGATGTGACGGACCGCCCTCGCCCCCGGGGCGAGGGCGCCGGAAGCCGAAAAAATCCCCCGAGGAATTGCGCTCGGGGGATTTCTCTGCGTATATTCGGTGATTCGCGACTTCAATTCGGAAAAGGTCGCGGAGAAGTTCACTGGGCAGAGTGTATCCGGGCGGGAGTGGAATTGTCAAACACGTCAAACACCGGCTTTCCGGACGATGAATTGCGCCACGAGCAGGAATTCATCGACGGACTGTACGCGCGCGTCGACGCCCTGCGCGGGGACACCGAGACCGCCGTCGGGACCGCGCTCGCCCAGGGCAGCACACCCATGCAGGCCCGGCTGGAGCGGGACATCCTCGTCGCCGAACGCTCCGGGCTGCTCGCCGCGCTGAACGCCGTCGACGGCTCGCTCTGCTTCGGCCGGATCGACCTCACCGGCGGCACGACCCGCCACATCGGCCGCATCGGGCTGCGCGCGGACGACACCGAACGCACCCCCGTCCTGATCGACTGGCGCGCCGACGTCGCCCGCCCGTTCTACCTCGCCACCGGCCACACCCCGATGGGTCTGCGCCGCCGCCGGCACATCGCCACCGACGGCCGCACCGTGACCCACCTGCACGACGAGATCCTCGACCTCGGCGACCAGGAGCGCACCGGCCACGAGGACCACGACGGCGACGCCGTGCTGCTCGCCGCGCTCAACTCCGCCCGCACCGGCCGCATGGGCGACATCGTGCGGACCATCCAGGCCGACCAGGACCGCATCATCCGGGCACCGCACCGCGGAGTCCTCGTCGTCGAGGGCGGCCCCGGCACCGGCAAGACCGCGGTCGCCCTGCACCGGGCCGCCTACCTCCTCTACGAGCACCGCGAACTGCTGGCCCGCCGGGCCGTCCTCATCGTCGGCCCCAACCCCGCCTTCCTCGGCTACATCGGCGAGGTGCTGCCCTCCCTCGGCGAGACCGGCGTCCTGCTGGCCACCGTCGGCGAGCTGTACCCCGGCGTGAAGGCCACCGCCACCGACACCCCCGAGGCCGCCGCCGTCAAGGGCCGCGCCGGCATGGCCGACGTGCTCGCCGCCGTCGTACGCGACCGGCAGGCCCTGCCCGATCCGGTCATCACCGTCGAGCACGAGCGCGAGGTGCTGATGCTCGACGACGGTCTCGTGGCCGTCGCCCGCGACCGCACCCGCGCCGCCGGGCTGTCGCACAACGCGGCCCGCGAGCACTTCGAGGGCCACATTCTCAACACCCTCACCGAGCTGTACGCCGAACGCGTGGGCACCGACCCCTACGACGGCTCCAGCCTCCTCACGCCCGCCGACATCACCCAGATCCGCGACGAACTCGCCGAGAACCCCGAGGTCTGGTCCGCCATCGACCAGCTGTGGCCGCGGCTCACCCCGCGGCGGCTGGTCGCCGACTTCCTCGCGGACCCCGAGGGTTACGTCTCCGACGCCGACGCCGCCGCGATCCGCCGCCCGGTGACCCGGCACTGGACCGTCGCCGACGTTCCCCTCCTCGACGAGGCCGCCGAACTCCTCGGCGAGGACGACCGCCTCGCCCGCGCCCGCGCCGAACGCGACCGGGACACCCAGATCGCCTACGCGCAGGGCGTGCTCGACGTGTCGTACGCCTCCCGCACCTACGAGTTCGAGGACAAGGACGAGGGGGACTCCGAGGTCCTGTCCGCGCACGACATCATCGACGCCGAACGCTTCGCCGAACGGCACGAGGAGGCCGACCACCGCAGCGCCGCCGAACGCGCCGCCGCCGACCGGACCTGGGCGTTCGGGCACATCATCGTCGACGAGGCGCAGGAACTCTCACCCATGGCCTGGCGGCTGCTGATGCGGCGCAGCCCGACCCGCTCCATGACCCTGGTCGGCGACCCGGCGCAGACCGCCGAGGCGGCCGGCGTCGGCTCCTGGGCGGACATCCTCACGCCGTACGTCGAGGACCGCTGGGAACACACCCGCCTCGGCGTCAACTACCGCACCCCGGCCGAGATCATGGACCTGGCGGCGGGCGTGGTGCGCGCCGAGAACCCCGGCTTCGAGCCGCCCAGCTCGGTCCGCTCCACGGGAGTACGGCCCTGGGTGCGGGACGCGGGCGACGACCTGCCCGGCGCGGTCGCCAAGGCGGTCGCCGAACTCACCCCCGCCGAGGGCCGGCTGGCCGTCATCGCCCCGCGCGAACTGCACCGTTCCCTCGCCGCCCACCTGGACGGGGTGAGCGCCGGCCCGGAACCCGACCTCACCCACACCGTCGTCCTCCTCGACCCGCGCCAGTCCAAGGGCCTGGAGTTCGACTCGGTCCTGGTCGTGGAACCGGCCCGCTACGGCACCAGCGACCTGTACGTGGCCCTGACCCGCGCCACCCAGCGCCTCGGGGTGCTGCACACCGGTGCGCTCCCGCAGGCGCTGGCCGACGCGGCCTCCGCATCGTAGGGGCGGCCGTCAGGCGGGCCGCAGCCAGAGCGTGGACAGCGGGGGCAGGGTGAGGCGGACATTCGCCGGGCGGCCGTGCCAGGGCCGGGGTTCCGGTTTGACGACGTCCGCTTCGGTGAGACCGCCGCCGCCGTAGCGGACGGCGTCCGTGTTGAGGCACTCGTGCCAGGCCGGGACGTCGTCGGGGACACCGATCCGGTAGTCGTGGCGGACCACCGGGGCGAAGTGGGACACCGCTAGGAGCGGCGTGCCGTCGGCGTCGTGGCGCAGGAAGGCGAGGACGTTGTCGTCCGCCGCGTCCCCGCTGATCCACTCGAAGCCCGCCGGGTCGGTGTCCCGCTGCCACAGCGGCGGAGCCGCCCGGTACAGCGCGTTCAGGTCCCGGACGAGGTCCCGTACGCCCCGGTGGTCCGCCTCCGCGCCGTACGCCGGATCCAGCAGCCACCAGTCCGGGCCGTGCGCCTCCGACCACTCCGCGCCCTGCGCGAACTCCTGCCCCATGAAGAGGAGTTGCTTGCCGGGATGCGCCCACATGAAGCCCAGGTAGGCGCGCAGCCCGGCCCGCTGCTGCCACCAGTCGCCCGGCATCTTCGACACCAGCGACCGCTTGCCGTGCACCACCTCGTCGTGGGAGATCGGCAGGACGTAGTTCTCGCTGTAGGCGTACACCATCGAGAACGTCAGCTCGCCGTGGTGGTACGCCCGGTGCACCGGTTCACGGCTCATGTACTGGAGCGAGTCGTGCATCCAGCCCATGTTCCACTTCAGCCCGAACCCGAGCCCGCCGAACCCGCTCGGCCCCTGGTGGTGCGTGGGCCGGGTGACGCCGTCCCAGGCCGTCGACTCCTCGGCCACGGTCACCACTCCCGGGCAGCGCCGGTACACGGTGGCGTTCATCTCCTGGAGGAACGCCACCGCGTCCAGGTTCTCCCGGCCGCCGTGCTCGTTCGGCGTCCACTGGCCAGGCTCACGTGAGTAGTCCAGGTAGAGCATCGAGGCGACGGCGTCCACCCGCAGCCCGTCGATGTGGAACTCCTCGCACCAGTACACCGCGTTGGCGACCAGGAAGTTGCGCACCTCCCGCCGCCCGAAGTCGAACTCCAGCGTGCCCCAGTCCGGATGCGCGGCGCGCAGCGGATCGTGGTGCTCGTACAGCGGACGCCCGTCGAACTCGGCCAGCGCCCAGTCGTCCCGCGGGAAGTGGGCCGGTACCCAGTCCATCAGCACGCCGATGCCGGCCTGGTGCAGCCGGTCCACCAGGTACTTGAAGTCGTCCGGGGTGCCGAGGCGGGCCGTCGGGGCGTAGAAGCCCGTCACCTGATAGCCCCAGGAGCCGCCGAAGGGATGCTCGGCGACCGGCATCAGCTCCACGTGAGTGAAGCCCATGTCCTTGACGTACGCGGGGAGTTGCTCGGCAAGGTCGCGGTACGACAGTCCCGGCCGCCAGGACGGCAGGTGCACCTCGTACACCGAGAACGGCGCCTCGTGCACCGGCGTGTCCGCGCGGTGTGCCATCCATTCAGCGTCCTCCCACGCGTGGTGCGAGGCGTGCACGATCGACGACGTGGCCGGCGGGACTTCGGTACGGCGGGCCAGCGGATCGGCGCGCAGCGTGCGGGTCCCGTCCGGGCGGGTGATCTCGAACTTGTACAGCTCGCCCTCGCCGACACCGGGCACGAACAGCTCCCACACCCCGGACGAGCCGAGCGAGCGCATCGGATGACCGGCGCCGTCCCAGAAGTCGAAGCCACCGGCGACCCGCACGCCCCGCGCGTTCGGCGCCCACACCGAGAACCCGGTGCCGGTCACGCCCTGGTGGGTCATGACGTGCGCCCCGAGCACCCGCCACAGCTGCTCGTGCCGGCCCTCTCCGATCAGGTGCAGGTCCAGCTCACCGAGCGTGGGCAGGAAGCGGTAGGGGTCCTCGGTCTCCAGGGCGGGGCCGTCGTACGCCACCAGCAGCCGGTAGACGGGGACCTCGGCGAGCGGGAGCAGCCCGGAGAAGAAGCCGTCGCCGTCGTCGTGCAGGTCCGCCCGCAGCTCACCGGAGACGACGCCGACCGAGCGGGCGTACGGCCGGAACGCGCGGAACGCGACCCCGCCGGGCACCGGATGGGCGCCGAGCACCGCGTGCGGATCGTGGTGCGAGCCGGACAGCAGCCGCTCACGGTCAATCGCGCCCAGGGCAGGGCTGACGGGGGCGGCCTCGGCCGGGGGCGGCTGAGGTGCGCGGGCCGCCGGAACCCGGGCAGCCCCCTGCTTCCTGGCCTTGCCGGACCTACCGGCCGCCTTGGCGGTCTTGCCGGTCGCGCTCTTCGCACTGGCTGACTTCTTGGACGTCACGGACGGGTCTCCCTGGCGAGGGTCGGGTCGGACGTGGCGAGGCGGCGGACCGCCGACAGAGGCACGTGCAGCCACTCGGGGCGGTGCCGTGCCTCGTAGACGACTTCGTAGACGGCCTTGTCGGTCTCACAGGCCCGCAGCATGACCGGATCGGTGCGCGGGTCACGGCCGGCGGCCTCCGCGTACCCCGCGCAGTACGCGGACCGGCACGCGTGCGCCCAGTCCGGCGCGGGCGGGCTCACCGAGTGGGCCGCGTAGTCGAAGGAGCGCAGCATCCCGGCGACGTCGCGCACCGGCGCCTGCGGCATGCGCCGTTCGGCCAGCGGCCGGGCCGGCTCGCCCTCGAAGTCGATCAGCGACCAGCTCCCGGTGGGGGAGCGCAGGCACTGTCCGAGGTGCAGGTCGCCGTGGATCCGCTGGGCGGTCCAGGTGCTGCCCTCGGCGGCCAGCTCGGCCAGCGCCTCGTAGGCGGAGCGCAGCCCCTCCTCGTACGGCCGTAACAGAGGCACCGCCTGTACGGCCGCGGCCAGCCGCTCGGTCATGCCGTCCACGAGCAGTCTCAGCGCCGCTTGGCCGAGCGTCACCGTGGGCAGGGCGCGGGCGAGGGCGGTGTGCACCTCGGCGGTGGCCCGGCCCAGCGCCCGTGCCTCGGCGGCGAAGTCCTCGCCCTTGGCCAGCTCGCGCAGCGCCAGTTCCCAGCCGTCGCCGGCGCCGCGCACGAACGGCTGGAGCACTCCGAGGACGTACGGCTCCGGGTCCAGCTCCTGACGTATCCACGCCGTCGGCGGGGGCACCCGGGGGCAGCCCTCGCGGGCCAGGGCCAGGGGTATCTCCAGGTCGGGGTTGACGCCGGGCACGACCCTGCGCAGCAGCTTCAAGATGAACGTGTCGCCGTAGACCACCGAGGAGTTGGACTGCTCGGCGGTCAGCAGCCGGGCCACCAGCCCGGCGCGTATCGCCTGCCCCGCGTCCCCCTCGAAACGGAGCCCGCCGACGCGCGCCCGGGTGCGCAGGGCCTCCAGGAGCACTTCGGCCGGCCGGGGGTCGTACAGGGCCTCGTACACCGTGCGTCCGGCGAGCGGCCCCTCGTCCACGTGTCCGATCAGCGCGGGCGCCAGCCGGGGCGGCAGCGCCTCGCGCACGCCTATCAGCAGCTGGTAGCAGTCGCCGGGGTGTGTCGGTGCGTCCGGCGTGGACGGCTGGTGCACGCGCAGCAGCAGGTGGTACAGGCCCAGCCGGCCGTCCGGGGGGAGGAGTTCGGTGGCGGCCACGGGGGTGAACCCGGTGACCGGACGTCCCTTCCCCGCGAACCACCGCTGCCTCGGCAGCCACTCCCGCAACAGCGGATCGAGCGACGCGAGGAGGGGACCGGGACTGGTCGAGCCGGAGGTGGTGCCGAACAGGGTGACCGTTTCCGCCATGGGCGTCACGTCCTTTTCCCCGTAGTCGGGGTGTCACTGATGCGTGCCCCGGTCGGGCCGACGGAAACCGCCCGCCGCCGGGGGCTGTGGAGCGCCCCGAAGGGGCGCGGGGCTGTGCCTATGTGCGGCTCCGCCGCGTGGGCGCGACCAGCCCCCACCGGCCGGCAGCCGAACCGTTCACCCGGAGCCGAGTGCTACGCCTCACGGCGCAGCCGGAACCAGTAGAAGCCGTGGCCGCCGAGGGTCAGCAGGTACGGCAGGTCGCCGATCGCCGGGAAACGGACCCCGCCGAACAGTTCGACCGGGTGCCGGCCGCCGAACCGGCTGAGATCCAGCTCGGTGGGCTGTGCGAACCGGGAGAAGTTGTGGACGCACAGCACCAGGTCGTCCTCTCCGTCCTTGGTCAAGGGGGCCTCCCGGAGGAACGCGAGCACCGCCGGGTTGGAGGACGGCAACTCGGTGTAGGACCCCAGTCCGAAGGCAGGATTCTGCTTGCGGATCTCGATCATGCGGCGGGTCCAGTGCAGCAGCGACGACGGCGACGACATGGACGCCTCGACGTTGGTGACCTGGTAGCCGTGGACGGGGTCCATGATCGTGGGCAGGAACAGCCGTCCCGGATCGCAGGACGAGAACCCGGCGTTGCGGTCGGGTGTCCACTGCATGGGGGTGCGTACGGCGTCGCGGTCGCCGAGCCAGATGTTGTCGCCCATGCCGATCTCGTC